>JBFGBS010000730.1:0-1500 GCA_041567475.1 Arthrobacter sp. | reverse complement strand
GGTCCCCCCGGGTGCGCCCGGGGGACCCGTCGTCGGGAAATCCCTAACACCCTCTTGTTTTCCTAATGGTATTAGGCGCACCATGGGGCATGAGCACTTTTCCGGACCGGCGCACCCAACGCCGGCAGTCCACGAAGGAGGAGATCCTTGCGGCCGCCGTCCAGCTGATGGAGCGGGACGGGGTGGCTGGCATGTCGCTTTCCGCCGTGGCCCGCAGGGTGGGCATGCAGCCGCCTTCCCTGTACGAGTACTTTCCGTCCAAAAACGCGCTGTACGATGCACTGTTTGAGCGCGGAGCCGTTGAGCTTCGGAGCGCTGTTCTGGCGGCCGGGTCCGACCCGCACCACACCGAAGCCCCGCTGGCCGCGATCCGGGCGGGCGCCCACGCCTACGTCACATGGTCCTTGGCCAACCCGGTGGCAGCCCAGTTGCTGAACTGGCGCCCCGTGCCCGGATTTGAACCGTCACCCGAAGCCTTTGCCGCCAGCCGAGGCATGGTCGAAGACCTGCGGGCGCTCCTGGCACGCGCCGTCCGGCAGGGCTGGCTAAACCAGGCCGCCGCAAGCAACGACGCCCTGCTGCTGTTCATCTCGGTGATCGCCGGGGTCGTATCCCAACAACTGGCCAACGAGCCTGCCGCGGATCCGGCATCGGGGCGGTTCTCCCGCCTGGTCGAACCCGCGGTGACCATGTGGCTGGAACACTACGCACCAAGGCAGGAATCATGAGCTCCCTCACCATCCCCGCTACAGATATCCCGGTCACCGATCGCCACGAGGCGGCAGCCGGCTACCTCGCCGTGATGTCCGGACTCGCCGAGCAGATGGATGCGCTGTCTGAGTCCCGGTGGGCCGCGGCCACGGAGTGCACCGGCTGGACCGTCCGCGACATGGCCGCCCACCTGCTGGGTGCGCAGGAAGACATGCTGAGCGTGCCCCGGACGTTGCGGCGACGATGGACCGGCCACAAGCGCCACCCGGGGCTATCCGCGCTGGATGCCGCCAACCAGCAGCAAGTCGACGATCATTCCCGGGACACCAACGGCGATCTCGTCGCCCGCTACCGCGCCAACACACCGAAGGTGGCGCACCGCGCAGCAACCTTTCCCACCCTGTTGCGCGGGATCCCGGTGGACCAGACCATGGCCCCGGGTGGATTGCCGCTGCGGATCGGCTACCTCTTCACGACGATCTACCTGCGTGATGCCTGGATGCACGGCATTGACATGGCCCGGGCCACCGGGGTCCCGCGGGCCTCCACGGAAGCCGACGCAATGGTCCTGGGGCAGGTCATGCGCGACGTGGCTGTGGCGTGGTCGGACGGCCCCACCGTCGAGGTCGCGCTGACCGGCGAAATCTCCGGGACCTGGCGACTCGGTCCGCGGGATGGCGCCGCGTCCCGGATCACTGCCGACGGCGTGGACTTTTGCCGCCGCCTCTCCGGGCGCTCACCAGATACCGGACTGACCGTGGTGGCCGGCAACCCGGGCGCCGCGGAGCG
>JBFGBS010000729.1:0-1503 GCA_041567475.1 Arthrobacter sp. | reverse complement strand
GGCGTCCTCGCGTTCGTGATGTCGCTGAAGGCCCGCGGCGCCAGCGCCGGAATGCACCGCATGGCAGCGGCCCACGCATGATCGCCAGGGAGCCCCAAAAACGCCGGGACAGCCGCAGCACTCCGGCACCGGGAAACAGAGTCTGTGAAAGGACCGAATCATGAATAACAGACTCGCCCGTCTGGCAGTGCCGATCGGCATCGTCGGCATCGTGCTGCTGTTGGTGGTGCCCGTCCCGGCGCCGCTGATGGACTTCCTCATCGTCTGCAACATCCTGCTGGCGCTCCTGGTCCTGCTGACCAGCATGTTCGTGAAAAAACCACTGGACTTCTCGGTCTTCCCCTCGCTGCTGCTGGTGATCACGCTGTTCCGGCTCGGCCTCAACGTCGCGTCCACCCGGTTGGTGCTGGGGGAGGGCTACGCCGGCCAGGTCATTGAGGCCTTCGGCCAGGTCACCGTGGGCGGTTCCATTGTCATCGGCGCCGTGGTCTTCCTGATCCTCGTGGTCATCCAGTTCGTCGTCGTCACCAAAGGCGCGGAGCGGGTAGCCGAAGTGGGCGCCCGCTTCACCCTCGATGCCATGCCCGGCAAGCAGATGGCGATCGACGCGGACCTCAACGCCGGCCTCCTCACGGATACCCAGGCCCGCGACCGGCGCGCCGAAGTGTCGGCGGAAGCCGACTTCTACGGGGCCATGGACGGCGCCTCCAAGTTCGTCAAGGGTGATGCGATTGCCGGCATCATCATCATCATCATCAACTTCATCGGCGGCATCGCCATCGGCATGCTGCAGGGCGGCATGGCCATCGGTGATGCGGTTCAGACCTACGGCCTGCTGACCATGGGCGACGGCCTCGTCTCGCAGATTCCGGCCCTGCTGATGGCCGTCGCCACGGGTATGATCGTCACCCGTTCGAACGCCGAGTCGGACATGGGCCGGACCGCCTCCTCCCAGCTTATGCAGTCGCCCAACGCCCTTGCGATCGCCGGGGTCGCGGCGGTCGCCATGGCACTGATCCCCGGCATGCCGCCGCTGCCGTTCCTGCTGGTCGGCGCGGGCATGTTGCTGGCCGCCCGGCGGATCACCACGCAGCAGAGGGCGGACGAAAAGACCCTCGAGGATGAGGCGACGGCCCTGGCATTCCCAGAAGTCGATCCGAACGAAAAGCTGCTCGAGGACATGCGGATCCATCCGGTCGAAATCCTCCTGGCCCCGGACCTCGTGGACATGGTCTCGGGGGCCTCCGATGACCTGCTCGCCCGCGTCCGGTCCCTGCGGCACAAGATCGCCATGGAACTGGGACTCGTCATCCCTCCGGTCCGCACCCGGGACAGCGTGGATCTGCCGCCCGCCACCTACGCGATCCGGATCGCCGGCGTCGAGGCCGGCCGCGGCACCGCCCCGGGCGGCCAGATGCTGGCCCTTGGCGACAGCCTGGATTCGCTCCCGGGCACCGCGATGATCGAGCCGGTCTTCGGCCTGGCCGGGAAATGGATCCCGGC
>JBFGBS010000728.1:0-1508 GCA_041567475.1 Arthrobacter sp. | reverse complement strand
GGGTCGGGGCGCTGCTGCGCTGGGATCCGTCCGGCTACGCCCGCCGCGAGCTGTCATTGCGGCAGGAGCTGCTGTTGCCGCCCGCCGTCCGGATCGCCTCCGTCACGGGCGGCCGGACCGCCGTCGTACACTTCATCGGCGAGGTGGAGCGGCGGCTGGCCGGACAGGGGATTGTGCTCCGGACCGCCGGACCGGCGCCGCTCGTGATGACCGGGGGAGCGCCGGGCGGGGCGCCCGGCGTCGGCCCCTCCGCAGCCCGCCAGGCTCCCGGCCGCAATGACGACGATGTCCGCACCCTGCTGTTCATCCCGTACGCCCAGGCTGCGGACGCCGCCCGGGCGCTGCGGGCCGCCAAAGCCGCAGCCGCCGCCAAACGGAGTGACGATCCCGTCCAGCTTCGGCTCGACGGCGTCGATATTCTCTAGGCCCGGCGTTTCCGCAGCGCCACGGCCTCGCCCGCCAGCGTCACGAGGTGGCGTGCCGAGGCGTCCCAGCTGAAGTCCGCGGCCCGCTCCACCGACCGGCGCGACCGGGCCTGCCAGAACTCCGGTTCCTCGAGTTTCCGGACCGCCGCGACGAATTCGGCCGGCGAATCGGGGTGGACGTAGCTGACGGCGTCCCCGCCGACCTCACGGAAGATCGGGATGTCGCTGGCGATCACCGGAGTGCCGTGGGACATGGCTTCGACAAGGGGCAGTCCGTAGCCCTCTGCCCGGGACAGGCTGATCAACGCCGTCGTCCGGGCCAGCATCGCCTCGTACTCGGCATCCGTGACCCCGTTGTGGAAGACCACGTTGGCCCCGGCCGGAACCCGGGCTTGGAGCCTGGCCCGGGTTTCCGGAGCAATCCGGCTGAGCAGGTGCAGGGTCATGTCCGGCAGGTCCGCCATGCCCGCGATCATCGTCTCGACGTTCTTGTAGGGCATAAAGGAGCCCATGTACAGCAGGGTCTTGTCCGCTCCCGCCTCCGGGTCCCGGGGTGTGTGTCCATGCTGGGGAGCGTTCCCCACGATCCGGACCGGCCGCCGGGTCAGACGGTACTTGGCGATCAGTGCGGCCGTGGTGGAACTGATCGTCGCCACGACGTCGGCACGGTTCAGCAGGAGACGCTGTGGCCAGAACGCCTTGTGGTATAGCCGCCACAGGAACCGGACCGGTGCCGGGAGGAACCCCGGCGGTTCCGGGTGCTCGTAGTAGATGAGGTCGTGGAGGGTGAGCACCAGGGCATACTTCCGGCCCCAGCTGCCCATCGTCTGCATCGGACAGACCACCACATCGGCACCGAGCTTGTTGACCCGGGCGGCCACGAACAGTTCCGCGGGCGAAAGCGGGCTGTTGATCAGTGTGTAGGGCACCTCGGGCAGCAGTGCCAGCTGGCGGCGGTCACTGATGAGCATCGAGACGTCGGCGATCCTGGCGGCCGCGGCGATGAGGCTCGCGCCGTAGCGGCTGATGCCGTCGTGGTGGTCCAGCCGCGTGAAGCGCGCATCGATGAGAATCTTCATGCAG
>JBFGBS010000727.1:0-1512 GCA_041567475.1 Arthrobacter sp. | reverse complement strand
TTGGAGCTGAGCGCCTCGGATACCTGGCGGATCGCGTAGGGGAATTCCTCGCGGGACGGCAGGACGGGCATGATGGCCCGCTCTGCGAGGGCACCGTGGCCGATTTCGCGGCGCTTCGGCGAACCGACGCGGCCGGTCTCACCGGTGGAGTACGGCGGGAAGTTGTAGTTGTGCATGTAGCGCTTGCGCGTTACGGGAGACAGCGAGTCGATCTGCTGTTCCATCTTGAGCATGTTCAGCGTGGTGACACCCATGATCTGGGTTTCGCCGCGTTCGAAGATGGCCGAGCCGTGAACGCGGGGCAGGACCTCAACTTCGGCGGTGAGCTGGCGGATGTCCGTCAGGCCACGGCCGTCGATGCGGATCTGGTCCGTCAGGATGCGCTGGCGCACGACGTGCTTGGTGACGGAGCGGAAGGCTGCGGAGAGTTCCTTCTCGCGGCCTTCGAACTGGCCGGCCAGGGAGGAGGTGACCTCATCCTTGAGCGCGTCGGAGGCGGTGTCGCGTTCCTGCTTGTCGGCGATCTGGAAGACGGCGGTGAGCTTGTCCGCGGCAGCGGACTCAACCGCGGCGTAGACGTCGTCCTGGTAGTCCAGGAAGACCGGGAACTCGACGGTCGGCTTGGCGGCACGGGCAGCCAGGTCGGACTGGGCCTCGCACAGGGCCTTGATGAACGGCTTGGCAGCCTCGAGGCCCTCGGAAACAACCTCTTCGGTCGGGGCGGTGGCGCCCTGTTCCTTGATGAGGTTCCAGGAGTTGTCCGTCGCTTCGGCTTCCACCATCATGATGGCAACATCGTCGCCTGCAACGCGGCCGGCAACGACCATGTTGAAGACGGCGTTCTCGAGCTGGGAGTGCTTCGGGAAGGCAACCCACTGCGAGCCCTGCTCATCGGCGATGAGGGCAACGCGGACGCCGCCGATCGGGCCGGAGAAGGGCAGGCCGGAGAGCTGGGTGGACATCGAGGAAGCGTTGATCGCGACCACGTCGTAGAGCTCGTCCGGGTTGATGGAGAGCACGGTGACGACGATCTGGACCTCGTTGCGCAGGCCCTTGACGAAGGCGGGGCGCAGCGGGCGGTCCATCAGGCGGCACGCGAGGATGGCCTCGGTGGACGGGCGGCCTTCGCGGCGGAAGAACGAGCCCGGGATGCGGCCCGCAGCGTACATGCGCTCTTCGACGTCGACCGTCAGCGGGAAGAAGTCGAAGCCTTCACGCGGGTGCTTGCCGGCCGTGGTGGCGGACAGCAGGGCGGTCTCTTCATCGATGTAGACCATCGCTGCGCCGGCTGCCTGCTTGGCGAGGCGGCCGGTTTCAAAGCGGATAACGCGCTTGCCGAAGCGGCCATTGTCAATGACTGCTTCTGAGAACTGGATTTCGGGACCCTCCAAGAGAGTCACCTCCGTTTCGTGGTTCACGGAGTCCATCCGCATCAACCCAGGCCAGCATCTGTCGACTGGCCTGCACTGCACCCGGTCATCGATCGAGACCCACGGGCCGGGCTTCTGTCAT
>JBFGBS010000726.1:0-1521 GCA_041567475.1 Arthrobacter sp. | reverse complement strand
GGGGTGCAGGATCCCGTTGGCCTTGCCGATGATTTCCTCGATCGTGGTGTTGCGGACAGCGCCATTGTCATTGGGGTCAACTTCGCCGAGGTCGACGTACATGCGGAAGAGATGCCCGCCTTCACGCGGGATCAGCAGGATGCTGCCGCCCGAACCGGACTGGATCGCGCACTTGGTCCGGATGTCCGGGAAATCGGTGACGGCCAGGACATCCATAACGCCCCACGCGTGGTTGGCCTTGTCGCCGGCAAGCGTGCAGCCAATCGATTCCCGCACCTTGCTCCGCGCGCCGTCCGCGCCGACGACGTACTTGGCCCGGACAATGCGCTCCCGGCCCTCGTCGGGCCCGGCGGTGTGGCGGAGGGTCACGGTCACGGGGTACTCGCCCTCACCCACCTCGAGGCTGCGGAACTCGTAGCCGTAGTCGGGCCTCATCCGGGTGGGCGCGTTCGCCATGAACTCCGCGAAGTAGTCCAGGACGCGGGCCTGGTTGACGATGAGGTGCGGGAACTCGCTGATGCCAGCGGGATCGTCGGCGGCGCGGGCGGTCCTGATGATGCGCGAGGGATCCGACGGGTCCGGCTTCCAGAACGCCATCTCGGTGATCCGGTACGCCTCGGCGATGATCCGCTCGGCAAACCCGAAAGCCTGGAAAGTCTCGACGCTCCGGGCCTGGATACCGTCGGCCTGGCCGATGGCGAGCCTGCCGCCGCGCCGCTCCACGATCCTGGTGGTGATGCCCGGGAACCGGGAAAGCTGCGCAGCAGTGAGCATGCCCGCCGGTCCGGAGCCGACGATGAGGACATCAACCTCGTCCGGAAGTTCCGCCGGGCGGTTGATGCCGACGCCGGCGGCCGGCTGGACTCGCGGGTCACCGGATACGTATCCGTGGTGGTGAAAGTGCACGGGCTTTCCTCACTTCATTGTGGTGGTGCAAGATTTTGTGCGTGTTCGATATTAGAACTGAAGATTCAATAATCGAAACGTCGGGATGCTTCCGAGAGTACGCCACGTGTGACGGACCTGACAACAGGCAACTCCGGCCGGCGCGGCAGCCGCGCCCCCGGCAGGACGCGGGTGGGCAATCGGTGGTTGACGGCCCGCCGCTCCTGATGCATCCTTTTCGTATACGATTTCGTACTTGATGAGGAGACATCCGTGGAGCAGGTCAACGACGACACCCTGGCAGCGGCCGGCAAGGTCATTGCGGTGCACGTGAACTACCCCAGCCGGGCTGCGCAGCGTGGCCGGACCCCGGAACAGCCCTCGTATTTCCTCAAGCCTTCCTCTTCGCTGGCGCTCAGCGGCGCGGACGTGGAACGCCCCGCCGGCTGCGAACTCCTCGGCTACGAGGGCGAGATCGCGCTGATCATCGGCAAGCCGGCCCGCCGGGTGGGGATCACCGAGGCCTGGAGCCACGTCCGCGGGGTCACCGCCAGCAACGATCTCGGCGTCTACGACCTCCGCTATGCGGACAAGGGCTCCAACCTGCGCTCCAAAGGCGGCGACGGCTTCACCCCG
>JBFGBS010000725.1:0-1523 GCA_041567475.1 Arthrobacter sp. | reverse complement strand
CAGGTGCCGAAGCCTTGCCGGCATCAGCGTCCGGCCCGGCGCCGGCCGCGGCCGGGGGGTGCTCGGTGACTGCCGGTGCGGCGCCGGAGGTGGTCTCCGCTGCGGCCAGCGTGGCTGTGGGGCCGGCTGCCGAGGCCGGCGTTCCGGCAGGGGCCGGGACGACCTCGACGGCTGCCGTGCTGACGTCGTCGGACGTTTGCTCGGCGATATCGATCATCACGATCGTCACGTTGTCAGGGGCGCCCGCTTCGAGGGTGAGGTCAACGAGGTGCTCCACGCACTCGCGCAGGTCCTTGGTCTCGCGCACCAACCGCTCCACCACGTGGCCGGCGACGTAGTTCAGTCCGTCGGAACAGAGCAGCCAACGCTCTCCGGGCTGGACATCAAGGGTGGCGACGTCCAGTTCCGGGCTCGCATCCACATCGCCCAATACCCGCATCAGGACGTTCTTGTGCGGGTGCGTTTCGGCCTCTTCCGGACGCAGCCGGCCTTCATCAATCAGCCGCTGCACGAAGGTGTGGTCCACGCTGACCTGTTCGAATACGCCGTTGCGTAGCCGATAGGCGCGGGAATCACCGATATGGGCGATGTGGAGTTTTCCCTCGGCCAGCAGCAGGGCAGTGACCGTGGTGCCCATCCCGGCCAGCTTGGGATTGATGTGGACCAGCTCCGAGAGCAGGGAGTTCGCCGTCTGGATTTCGTCGGCGAGGACCGTGGCGGCGTCGCCTTCGTAGTGGTCATGATCGAGGTGGATCATGTCCAGGATGGTCGCGGCTGAGGCCACGTCGCCGCCGGCATGGCCACCCATGCCGTCCGCCACCACGGCGAGATGACGCCCGACGTACCCGGAATCGTCATTCTTGGCGCGCACGCGTCCGACGTCGGAACGCGCGGCATAGCGCATGATCAGCGGCCGCTGGGAGGCGGGGGCCTGCTCAGCGGCGGAGTCTGGAGCGGCCATGGCTACGGCCTCAATTCGATGACCGTCTTGCCGATTCTCACGGGTACGCCCAGATCGACGGGCAGGGCCCGGGTCAATTGCTGGTCTGCCAGGTAGGTGCCGTTCGTGGAGCCGAGATCCTCGATGAACCAGCGGCTGCCCTGCGGGAACAGGCGGGCATGCCGGCCGGAGGCATAGTCATCCTCGAGTACCAGGGTCGCCTCCTGGGCGCGGCCCAGCAGGATCGGGCTGGCGGCGAGCGGAATCGTGGTGCCCTGAAGCGGGCCCTCGGTGACGACAAGCTGATGCGCCTGCTGTTTCACCGGGGCAGGGGCAGGCTCGGCCAGTGCCGGGTTCTTGCGCACCTGCCGGGCCGTCGGGGCGCCGGACGCCGCCTTGCGCCCGATCATCAGATCGCGGCGCATGGTCGAAACAATGCTGAAGATCAGGACCCACAGCAGGAGCAGGAAACCGAAACGCAGGACAGCGATAGTGAGTTCGCTCATGCGCGGCCGCCCGTCTGGGCAGGCATTAGGCGGAAAATAATCTTGCTCCGTCCCATCGTGATAGTTGAACCGTCTGT
>JBFGBS010000724.1:0-1527 GCA_041567475.1 Arthrobacter sp. | reverse complement strand
TCCCGCGTCGACGCCGAGATCGACAAGCGCCTCGACGGCATCGGCACCGACGAAGCCCGCGGCCTCAAGGGCAAGGCCGGCCTCGCCAACGCCCGCCTGGCCTACCAGGTCTACGAAGAACTCTTCTCCACCGAACGCTGGGGCCTGCTCGCCGAGGCCGGCGCCCTCCCGCAGCGCCCGCTCTGGGCCTCCACCGGCGTGAAGGACCCGGCCTACCCGGACACCCTCTACGTCACCGAACTCGTCGCCCCCGGCGTCGTGAACACCATGCCGGAGAAAACCCTCGACGCGACCTTCGACCACGGCACCGTCACCGGCGACACCATCACCCGCGGCTACGACGACGCCAACGCGACCCTGAACGCCCTCGACGGCCTCGGGATCTCCTACAACGACGTCGTCGCCGTCCTCGAATCCGAAGGCCTCGACAAATTCGTCGCCAGCTGGAAAGAACTCCTCTCCGACGTCGATGTTGCCCTCACCGCCGCACGGAAGGACGCCTAAGCCCTCATGACCACTCTCAGCTACGACGCCACAGGCGCTGCACGCAAAGCCCACGAAGACCTTCTGCCCGCGCTGCTGGAGCAGCGGATCGCCACCCGGATCTTCGCCAAGGATGCCACCTTGTGGGGTCCCGAGGCCGAGTCCGAAGCTGCTGTCCGACTCGGCTGGGTTGAGGCAGCCACTGTCTCCCAGCCCCTCGTGGCAGAGATCCTGGAACTCCGGGACGCCCTGCGCTCCGAAGGTGTCACCCGGGTTGTCCTGTGCGGCATGGGCGGTTCCTCCCTGGCCCCGGAAGTCATCGCCGGGACCGCGGGCGTTGAGCTGACGGTGCTCGACAGCACCGACCCGGACCAGGTGGCCTCCGCCCTCGCGGACCGGCTGGCCGAAACGGCCATCGTTGTGTCCTCGAAGTCGGGGTCGACGGTGGAAACCGATTCGCAGCGCCGGATCTTCGAACATGCCTTCACCGAGGCCGGTATCGACGCGAAGAGCCGGATCATTGTCGTGACCGATCCCGGCTCCCCGCTGGAGCAGGCCTCCCGCGAGGCCGGGTACCGTGCAGTCTTCAACGCCGACCCGAACGTCGGCGGCCGCTTCTCGGCCCTGACGGCCTTCGGCCTGGTGCCCTGCGGGCTGGCGGGCGTGGACATCCAGGCGTTCCTGGACGAGGCCGAGGAAGCCGCGGAAATCCTGAACGAGGACTCCGAGGACAACATCGGGCTGGCGCTCGGCTGCGCGTTGGGCGGGACGAACCCGCTGCGCGACAAGATTGTGATCGCCGAGGACGGGTCCGGGATCGTCGGCTTCGCTGACTGGGCGGAGCAGCTGATCGCCGAGTCCACCGGCAAGAACGGCACCGGAGTGCTCCCGGTCGTCGCCGGACCGAACTCACCCGAGACCAAGATCGGCGCCTCCGACGTGCTGGTCGTCCGGCTCGTCGCGGCAGACGCCGACGTTGAGCTCGGCGAGAACGAAGTTGCCATCGCCGGCGGCCTGGCCGCGCAGATGATGGTCTGGGAATTC
>JBFGBS010000723.1:0-1529 GCA_041567475.1 Arthrobacter sp. | reverse complement strand
GGCAGGAAATGCACGATCGGTCTCATGCAGTTTTTCTGGAAGGAAACGGCGCATTGCCGGTTCCGGCTGCAGCGTGAAACGGCAGGAGACCAAGCATTATGGGCAGGTACAGTGCACGATTCGGATTTGCCGGGGCCCCGGCGAAGACCCGGGAGCTCTGAGCGTTCCGTGCACCACCATCCTGGGGATCCGCGGTTGGGAGTCACTATCCGGATCGACGCCGAGAAGGAGTCGACGCGGATCGAGGTGCATGGCGTGGTCACCGCGGCCAACGTCCGTGCCCTGTACGTGGTGGCCCGGCGGGTGGCGCATAAGTTACCGGGCCATGAAATCGTGATCGATCTGGCGCACTCCCGCGTCTCGGCCCCGGCAATCGACGAACTCCGCGAACGTGAGCGCCGCTCGTCGGTCTCGTCCGGGTTCGACGCTTCGGAGACGCCGTGCCGGCTGCGCCTCGTGGACCCGCTGGTGGTCCTCAAATCCGGAGCCCATGTCTGAGGACTGCCATGAATCCAGGCCGGATGGTCATGCTGGTACTGGGCACGCTGAGCGCCATGATCGGGATCGGGCTGCTGGCCGGTGCGGGATTCAGCGGATGGGCCAACTACCAGCAGCGCGACGGCAGGTACTACACGTCACCGGTGCACTATCTGTCCCACAACTCCCATGCCGTGATTTCGCCGGGCCTTGACCTCACCTCCGGACCAGGCGCTGGCGGACAAGGCGCCTCCGCGGCGCCCGCGGATGTCCCGGTCAGTATCCTGCTGCGCGGGCAGGCCGCCGATCCCGCAGGGTCGGTCTTCCTCGGAATTGCGCCCCGGTCCGATGTCGCGGCCTACCTGGCCGGCGTCGCCCATGCCGAGATCGCCGAGGTCAGGTTCGAGCCGTTTTACGTGCAGTACCGTGAGTTCGCCGGGTCCACGGCTCCGGCACGGCCCGCGGACCAGGGCTTCTGGGTGGCGTCCGCTACGGGACCGGGCCAGCAGGAACTCACGTGGGACGTGAAATCCGGGGACTGGTCCGTGGTCATCATGGATGCCAGTGCCGGCCGCCCCGTAGCCGTCGAGGTGCAGGCCGGGGCGCGGTCCGATCTGCTCGGGCCGATCTTCCTGGGGCTCCTCATCGGCGGCCTGGTCCTGCTGGCGGCAGGTGTCCCGCTCATCATCGCAGGGGCCTCGGGGCTGGGCCGCAGTGCAGCGCCGGCGTCCCCGCGGCCCGGCGGCATGCAGCCGTACAGTGCGCCTTCCGCCGCCGCCATCAGCGACACCGCCGTCATTAGCGACACCGCCTCTTTGGGCGCCGCCTCTTTGGGTGCCGCCTCGTACGGTCCGGCGCCGGTCTCCGGCGGCCGCCCCTACCCCGCGCGGCTCAGCGGTTTCCTGGACCCCAACCTCTCCCGCTGGCTGTGGCTGGTCAAGTGGCTGCTGGCCATCCCGCACTACATTGTGCTGTTCTTCCTCTGGTTTGGATTCATCGTGACCACCATCGCCGCCTGGTTCGCGATCCTGTTCACGGGCCGCTATCCGCGT
>JBFGBS010000722.1:0-1533 GCA_041567475.1 Arthrobacter sp. | reverse complement strand
TCGATGCTCACAGTTAGTGCCTTCCTTGCCAGTGTCTGTGAATCACGCCGCGCCTCAGCACCCGATGGAACCCGGCGCCGACCCGCGGTGGTTCCGGGGAGGTCGGCACGCGGTACCGGGCGGATCAGCGGGCGGACAAAATTTCATGCGCCTGGAGGACGTCCAGCCGCATCTGGTCGATCAGTGCTTCCGGGCCACGGTACGCCACCATGCCACGTAGGCGCGCCACGAATTCCACTACAACCGTCTGGTCGTAGAGATCGAACGCTTCCACCGGCTCATCCGGCCGGTCAATGACGTGTGCCTCCACTTGCCGGCTGACACCGGCAAAGGTGGGATTGGACCCGACGGAAATGGCGGCAGGCCAGCGCGTCCCGGCTTCATCCACGAGCCAGCCGGCGTAGATGCCGTCCGCCGGAATGTAGCCGCTGGCGGTGGCCGCGAGGTTTGCGGTGGGGAACCCGAGGTCACGGCCCCGCGCGGCGCCGTGCACGACTTCGCCACGCATCCGGTGCGGGCGGCCCAGGATGTCCGCGGCAGTGGCGACGTCGCCCGCCTGCAGCGCTTCGCGAACCCAGGTGGACGAGCAGCGGCGGCCCGCGCCGCCGTCGTCGTCCGTCGCCCCGGCGTGCAGCGGGTAGCCTTCCGAGCCGAACTCGCTGATGACGAAGACCTCAAACCCGAGCTTGATTCCCAGCTCCTGCATGGTCTGCAGATCCCCGGCGTTACCCCGGCCAAAGCGGGCATCGTGGCCGATCACCACGTGGCTTGCCTTGAGGCTGCCGACCAGGATGCCGGCTACAAACTCTTCCGGCGTGAGGCTGGCTAGCTCGAGGGAGTACTTCAACACGAGGACGGCGTCGAGGCCCAGTTCGCCCAGCGCCACGAGCTTGTCCTCGAGCCCCATGATCAGCTCGGGGGCGGATTCGGGGCGGTGGACCTGGGCGGGATGCGGGTCGAAGGTGATGGCAACGGCTCGGGCGTTGTTCCGCCGCGCCGTGCGGACGAGCTGCGAGAGGACTTGCTGGTGGCCGCGGTGCACCCCGTCGAAGTTCCCGAACGTCACCACTGACGGACCGAAGTCCGACGGGACTTCGGACGGATCGTTCCAGATGTGGACCATCTACCTCGCCTTTTGCTGCCTGCCAAGAACCCTTCCGGAGGGCGGTGGCCGGCTCCGGAACTCTCCTAGATTACCCGGTATCGGCCCGTGCCCCGACTGCCGGCCCGGTGCGCAGGGGAACGGTTCGGCGGGGACAACCCGTGCGAAGTTTCTGACCTGCGTTGTGGCGGGTTCGGGGCATGGCGAGGCACTGAGGTCACTGCAGCCTGAAATACGTGTTCCGCCGGGGCGTCCGCCGCGGATCCACATGGGGTGGCGGAAGGAACCACGGCACCCCGTCGCGGGGCTCGATCGTCCACTGTTCCTTGTGGACGAGGTGGTGATGGTGCGAACACAGGAGGGCTGCGTTGTCTGTTGTGGTTGTCCCGCCCCGGGACCAGTACGTGATGTGGTGGGCCTCGCACCACGGC
>JBFGBS010000721.1:0-1537 GCA_041567475.1 Arthrobacter sp. | reverse complement strand
TGGTGGTTCCTGCGCGCCGGCGAAAACCACTTCGACGAGTGGCTCTCGATCAAGATCCGGGCGCGGTCCTTCACGGCTGCCGCCTCGACCCTGGTCCTCGGCGTCGTGATCGGCAGCTTCGCCGGCCTCTTCGCCGCCGCGCTGGCCTGGCTGGCCGGCGGCTCGGCCGGGATCGGACGGCTGACCGAGATCGGCCCGGACCCGGTCCGGACGGCGTTTTTCGTGGCCGCGGAGGTCGGCATCGGGGTCGTGATCGGCTACGCCGCCGGCCCGTGGCTTGAACGCCGGCAGGAACTGCGCGAAGTGGACCTCGGCGCCGCCGGCGGCCAGTGACGTGCTAGGGCCAGCGACGTCCTAGCTGGAGGCCGCCGGCAGCGACTCCTGCAGCGCGGTCTGGCACCGGGAGATCGCCTGCTCGGTCAGGGCCAGACGGGAGCACTCCTGGAAATCCCGGAGCTGCGGGTAGAACAGCAGGGTCGTCAGGACCAGCAGCACCTGCACCGCCGCGATCACCACCGCCACAATGGCCGCGATGACCACGCGCCGGGAACTTCCGCTGGAAGTCGCGCGGACCAGCAGGACGATCCCGAGGACCAGCGCGGCCGCCGTGAGGATCGCACTGAGCCAGACATAAGTGACGTCCAGCTGGAGGACGAAAAACGATCCCAGAATCACCAGGCTGAAGATGCGGAACAGGGTGCGGATCTTCGCTGCGGACGCCTCGTCCGTCGCGCCGGACGGCTCTTGCTGGCTGCCGCGCGGGGCATTCTGGGAAGTCATGGATTCCAGCCTACGCGAGCGGCCCCATAAGCTGGGACGATGCGCATCGTTGTCCTTGTTTCCGGTACCGGCTCCAACCTGCAGGCGGTCATTGACGCCGTGAAGTCCGGCAGGCTCGACGTCGAGATCGCCGCCGTTGGCGCCGACCGGCCGGGAACCTACGGCGTGGAGCGTTCAGCCGCGGCCGGGATCCCGACGTTCGTCGTCGATTTCAAGGCGTACCCGGACCGGGCGGCCTGGAACGCCGCGCTGACCGGGGCGGTGGCTGCGTTCGCGCCGGACATCGTTGTTTCCTCGGGGTTCATGCGCATCGTCAGCGCGGACTTCATCGACGCCTTTGGCGGCAAATACCTCAACACCCACCCCGCCTTGCTGCCCGCCTTCCCCGGCGCGCACGGGGTCCGGGACGCGCTGGCGTACGGGGTGAAAGTCACCGGATGCACCGTGCACTGGGCAGACGCCGGGGTGGACACGGGCCCCATCATCGCCCAGGAAGCCGTCGCGATCGAACCGGGCGAGACCGAGGACGCGCTGCACGAGCGGATCAAGGTCGTGGAGCGCCGGCTGCTCGTGTCCACGCTGGCGGCACTTGCCGCGGGACAGCACCAGCCCTGACGGGCGCTGCCCCGGGCCGGCGCTGCCGCGGCCGCGGGCACCTACTCGAGCCGGCGCTGTTTGGTCTCGGGGGAGAAGAACGCCATCCAGATCACGGCCAGGAGCACCAGCCCGCCGGCCAGCGCGAAGGACGTCGCCAGTC
>JBFGBS010000720.1:0-1539 GCA_041567475.1 Arthrobacter sp. | reverse complement strand
GTTGCCAACTTTGGGAGCCGACAGCAACACCAATGAGCTGGCCTCGTATTTTTTTGGCATGGACGAGCCCAGGAAGATTGAAGCCAGCGCACCGATCATCACCCCGCCCATGACAACGTACCAATATCGCCGGACGGCGGAAAACAAGAATCCCAGGGTCATGAAGCACGCTCCTTGAGCTTAGTAAATATTCTCTTGTGTAAATTGGGTGAGGCTTTTGCCAGGGCGAGAGAAAGAACCACGTCGGCCTTCCCACCGACGCTCAGCATGAGAAGCTCAGTCCAAAGCATCTGGCTCCGCGTCCACGACTCGAGGTCCTTCGCCAGGCGACTGGAACCGGGATCAGCGGCCGCACCGTGGATAAGGGGCTTGTACACCTGGCGGTACGCAAATTTCCGGCGTAGAGCACGCGCCTCGCGCGGGGTGAACATTTCGTTCAGGGTCGGATAAACGTAGGCAGGGATAGCCGTCAGGTCCCACAGGCTTGGCCGAAGCGATCCGGTTACTGAACCTGCATGCAGTGAATAGTTGTATAGCGGCCGGCGAACGAAAGCGATTCGTTCGGCCCGGCTAAAGAGCCTGTGCATGACGGCAAGATCCCCATAGGCGTTCGCCGGACTCTCGACACCGGCCCATAAATCCTTCGCGATGAGCTTGTTTGTCTGAAACGATCCAATGTCGCCACTGGCTAGGTGCCGCAGCGACTCGATGCCGGTGGCAACTGAGCCCCTCGGTACCCACTCACGGCGGACCCTGATCGCGCCCGTCCCCACCCGAATCGTTCGGATCCCGGCGACGGCAATTCCTGCTCGGTGTAGCACTGCGGCGTCGAGGAGGGCCTGTAGCATTTCCGGTTCGGCCCAGTCGTCGGCATCAACGAAAGCTATCCAAATCCCTTGTGCCAACGCGACGCCGGTCTTGGTGGCGGCGGAATAGCCCAGGTTCTGACTTCGCCGGACTATTCGGATCCGCGCATTATCCGATTGCGGGTGGGCGTCCATGACTTTGCGGATGACCGACAATGAACCGTCAGTGGACGAGTCATCGATGATGATCAACTCGAAGTCCCTGAACGATTGGTCCAGGACCGAACGTACGGCGCGCTCGACGAATGATGCCGAGTTGTAAACAGGCATCACCACACTCACGGTTGGCGTCATGAGGTTTTCCCATCCCAGGCTGTGCTTTCGCCGGATCCGGAGCCGGACGCGGCCTGCTGCCGGCCGAAGACGCGGAATGACCACGCAAGGGTGAGGGCGATGAACAGCTCGGTAACACAGACGGCGCCCGCAGCGCCGACAGCGCCAAATGGAATGCAGGCCAGAGGCAAAACAATGAGGTGCAACACGGCAGCCTTGACGAGGACCCGGGAGGATATGGCCGCTTGCCCGTATGCGATGAGGAGCAAAGTCAGGGCTGTCGATACGCCAGTGATGCAGACGGAAACTCCGAGCAACTGCGCCACAGGGATAGCGGCGTCGAAACCGTGACCCAGGTACCATGGCACGAGGAAACCCGAAGAAGCCGTCAGCGCGATCC
>JBFGBS010000719.1:0-1544 GCA_041567475.1 Arthrobacter sp. | reverse complement strand
CCCAACAAGTTTTCCTCAAGCCGCTCCCGGGCCCCGTCACAAAGACCACGATGAACACTGGCAGACTGTTCGCATGACTGTACTTATGGCCGGTTGCGGCGATCTCGGCACGGAAACGGGGCTGCACTTCGCGGCTGCCGGACACAAGGTTGTGGGCTGGCGGCGCTCGCCGGAGAAGCTCCCGCCCGGGATCGAGGGCGTCGGTGTTGACCTGAGCAGAGGCACGCTGCCGCCCCTCCCGGCGGACACGACCGCCGTCGTCGTCGCCCTGTCCGCTGATTCCTCCACGGAGGAGGCCTACCGTGCCGCCTATGTGGACGGGCTGGGCCACGTGCTCGACGCCGTAGAGGCGAACCCGGCCCCGCCGGACCGCATCGTTTTTGTCTCCTCCACCGCCGTGTACGGCAACGCCGCCGGCGGCTGGGTTGACGAAAGCACGACGCCGGAGCCCGGAGGCTTTTCCGGCCGCATCATGCTCGAGGCAGAGAACCTGCTCCTGAGCAGGCTGCGCGGCACCGGCATTACCCCCGTGGTCCTCCGGCTCGGCGGAATCTACGGACCGGGCCGGACCCGGTTGATCGACCAGGTCCGTGATGGCAGCGCCGTGGTGCCGGCGGACTCCCGCTACACCAACCGCATCCACCGCGATGACGCCGCCGCGGCGATCGTGCACTTGTGCACGATGGATTCCGAACCCGCGCAGCTCTACCTGGGTGTGGACAACGACCCCGCCCATCTCGGCGAGGTCCTGCGTTTCCTGTCCGCCGAGATGGGCCTCCCGCAGCCTGCATCCGAGGAGCCACGCGGCGAGTCCTCGGACGGTGAACCGTCGCGGAGTGAGCCGTCGCGGAGTGAACCGTCGCGGGGCGGGAACAAGCGCTGCAGCAACGCGTTGCTCCTCGGGACGGGCTTCACGTTTCGCTACCCGACCTTCAGGGAGGGCTACCGGGCGATCCTGGCCGGCATCGGAGTCCGGCACCCCTGACCCGGGGGGGCCTGCTGGCGATCATCGTGCTGATCCGGACCTTCCCGAGTTTCTCGCTGGAACTGAAGATCACCGGACGCTGGCCATGGCAGGAAGAACCTGCCGAGGCACCTGAAGGTTCATCCGATAGCGGAAAGTCCTTCTCGGGCGCCTGAGACGCTGGCTAAGCTCATGCCATGACAGCAGCCCCAGCTTCGCCCACCACGACCCATGATCAGATGGGTCGCGATTCGTATGGATCCTGATCCGAATGGGTTCTGATCCGTGGCCTGACCCGCCGGAACTGCCGGCCCCCGTCATCATGGGGCAGCACTGGACCGACGCCGTTTTCCTGCACTGGCGCATCCCGGAGTCCACCGCAGCCGCATTTATGCCCGCCGGAGTGGTCCCTGATGCCTTCGACGGCTCCGCGTGGGTGGGGCTGATCGGGTTCCGGATGAAGGGCGCCGGGCTGGGCCGCGGACCGGGGATCCCGTACTTCGGCAGCTTCAATGAAATCAACGTCCGTTTGTACTCGGTTGAACCCGACGGGACGCGCGGCGTGGTGTTCCTGACCCTT
>JBFGBS010000718.1:0-1546 GCA_041567475.1 Arthrobacter sp. | reverse complement strand
GGCCGCCCGGATCCGCCGCCGGCTTGAGGATGTCACGGCCGGTGTGGCGCCGGTCCTGGTCCATGGCGATTTCTCCGCAGACCAGGTGCTGGTCAGCGGCGGCGAGGTCCGCCTGATCGACTTTGACCGTGCCCGCTTCGGAGCCGCGGAGTCCGATCTCGGATCCTTCGCCGCCGTCGAAGACATCCGCCAATGGCAGGCGGCTCCCGGGCCCGGCCCCCACACGGAGGCCCTCTTCCAGGGCTATGGCGAGGCCGGGGGCCGGTTCGCGCCCGGTGCAGTCGCGGCCTGGGCCGCCTGGCGGCTCTTCTGCAACAGCGTCGACCCGTTCCGGGAGCGCACCACGGACTGGGCCGAGGCCATCGCCCGGCACCTTGACCGGGCCGCCGAGCTGGTCCGATGACCTGGCACCCGGACATTCCGCTGCAGGTCGAGGACGCGGCCGGCACGCTCTGGCAGGTCCGCAGGGCGTGGCCGGAAAAGTCCGCCGGCGAATACAGCGTGGAGGTGTTCCTGCTGGCGGCTCCGGCAGGGTTCGAGGCACCGCCGGACGCCCCCGCCGCGAAGCGCGGACGCGCGGCAGCGGGCGTCCGCGCGGGTCACCTCCGGCACGGCGCCTTCAGTCTCGTTCCGCGCACCGATCCCCGGCTCCCGTCGCTCGAAGCGGAGGCGGCCGGCGGCGAGGTGGTGGTGCACCGGGCGCACAAGCGCGCCGTCGTCCATGCCGGGGACCGGTACATCAAAGTCCTCCGGCCCGGCTACGCCCCGCAGGTCGCCGCCAGCCATGCCGCCGCAGCAAAGGTGCTGGCCGGCGGCGGCTTTGCCGCACCGCAGCTCTTGGCCGCGGGGACCGACGTCGTGGTGTTCAGCGCCCTTCCGGGCAGGTCCTTCCTGGAGCTGGGAGCGGACCGCGAGGCCGTCACGGACGCCGGCTACGCCGCGATGTGGTCCGCGTGGTCCCGGGCCTGGGTCACCGCGGCCCAGGGGGCCGGTCAGGCGCTCCGCGCCGCGCCGGCCGCCTTGCCGAAACATCCGGCCGACGCCGAGATCGGCACGCTCCGGCGCTGGACCGGCCACTGGCTGACCCACAGCGACGGGATTCCGGCGGCCACCCCGGCCCGGGCAGCGCTCCTTGCCCAGCGGGACCATGCCGTCGAGCTCCTCACGTCCTCCCGCCCCGATCCGCTTATCTGGGCCCACGGGGACCTGCACGACAAACAAATACTCTCCACCGGCGGGTCCGGCCCGCCCGGGCTGGTCGACTTCGACGGCAGTTGCCTCGCCGAGCCCGCCCTGGACCTGGCCAACCTCGACGTCCACCTGGCCTTGCGCCGGCTCCAGCACCGGCTGACGCCGCACCGGTACCGGCTGGCGCACGGGCACATCATGGCCGCGGCCGGGGAGCTCGGGGTCAGCCCGGAGCGGTTCGCCGCCTACGCGGCGGCCACCCGCGTCCGGCTGGCCTGCCTGTACGCCTTCCGCCCGCCCTGGGGGCCCGACGCCGGCGCCTACCTCGAGCGGACCGGGACGCCTAAGAAAAGTTATT
>JBFGBS010000717.1:0-1546 GCA_041567475.1 Arthrobacter sp. | reverse complement strand
GCGTCGGCATTACGGGCGATTGTCGTCGGGTATGTCCCGGGAAGAGCTGGGGCTGCCGCATGATCCTGACCAATCGCTTGTCGCTGTCCTCCTCATTGAGGGACGGTTCAAAGGTAACCCGGATCACGTTATTCCACAAGGGAAGAGTAAACTTTCGCATGGTGGAATCTCTCGAGGCTGCTGTTCTGCGCCGTTCGCACGAACCTGCGGCATACAATATCGCCAGATAAAAGTACTGTTCCGCAATGCGAAAGCACGGCCGATGAGACCGGCCTGCATTTCAGAGAAAGCAGCCGTTATGCCCCATCTATGCCTCCTGCTGTCCGGAGCGGCGCTGCTGGTCACCGGCCTGGCGCTGCTGGGCCGCATCCCCGTGCGGGACGTGGCGGTCTTCAGCCTGCTGATCGGCGCCACGCAGCTGGCGCTGGGTGTCGCCTACGTCAGTGTCGCCGACGGCGGTGATCCCCGAACGCTGCTGGCCGCGGCGGGGATGTTTCTGTTCGGGCTGACCTACGCGTATGCCGGCCTGGATGCGCTCCTCGGGCTGGGCTCCAAAGGGCTGGGTTGGTACAGCGGCCTGGTTGCGGTCTTCGGGGTGCTCCTGGCGGCCGTGTGGCTCCCGGCAGATCCGCTCCTGGCCGTTCTGTGGCTCTGCTGGGCCTTTCTTTGGGCCCTCTTCTTCGCCCGCATGGCACTGGGGCACGTGCGCCTCGAGCCGTTCGTCGGCTGGTCGCTCGTGCTGACCAGCCAGGTGACGGCAACCCTTCCGGCCTTCCTGGGGCTTGCCGGATACTGGCCCTATGATCGGAGCACTGCTGCCGGCGTCGCCGTCGTTGTCCTGGTCCTTCTCGTGGCGGCCTGGCATCTCGGCCGCCGCGGCCTCCGGGGTGGCGGCGCCCGGGACGCAGTGCCGGGGCGGGCGCAGTCCCGGGCGGGGCGGGGAAATAGTTGACACGCAATTTTGGGTGCGCTTCACTGGGTGATAACGGAATAAAGATTCCATGATGTGAAATCATAGAGGTGTTGTCCTGCATCGTGGATAGCAGCCCCAAAGCAGTAAGGACCATTCATGTTGCTCCAGGATTTCAACGGGGCCAGCCGCCCGGAGATTGTCTCAGCGCTGCGCCCGTGCCTCGACATTCCCCGCTGGGTGGATCAAATCGCCGACGAACGTCCCTTCTCCGCGGTCGAGGATGTGATGGATTGCGCCCGCCGTGCGGCCGCTCCGTTTACGGCGGCCGAGGTGGAATCGGCGCTGGCCCACCACCCCCGGATCGGTGAGCGCGCTGCCGGAGACAGTTCTGAAGCCAAGCTCTCGCGCGGTGAACAGGATGCCCTCGGCGAGGCTTCGGATGCCGTCATTGCAGCGCTGGCCGAAGGGAACCGGAGCTACGAGGAGAAGTTCGGCCGCGTATTCCTGATCCGTGCCGCAGGCCGCAGCAAGGAAGAAATCCTGGAAGCCCTCCAGGTCCGGATCTCCCATTCCGCCGCTGAAGAAGAACCCATTGTGCAGCAGCAGCTGCGCGAGATTGCCATCCATCGACTC
>JBFGBS010000716.1:0-1553 GCA_041567475.1 Arthrobacter sp. | reverse complement strand
TGGGGAAGTGCACCGAGAGACCGAAGGCGCCGGCTTCTAAGTACTCCGCCATGTTCCACGTGAAACACAGCGACCGATCGAAGCACTGCAGACGAACCGGTATCAACAGAATCGCTCAAGGGACAACGTGCGAGCCAGTCACAGTCCACAGAGTTATCCACAAAGATATCCACAGTGATATCCACCACCGATCGCCACAGGCATAAACCAACACTCGGCTGGAGTTTCAGCAGTCCGGCTTTCCAGAGTTTTCCACCGGGCCGAGCATGGGCGCTGCCTCCTGACCGCCTCGGCTTGAACGATGGTCAAAGCGAAGATTGCATGGATGCAGCCAGGCGGGGGCAGGATCAATAGGTTTGTTCTCTGCTTCTGAGGAACCACTCGGTGTTGAGTAAACAATCGGATCGTCCACAGAAGACCACAACGGTTCAATTCCACGCGGCTTGGGGAATATCTGTGCATCCCCAGCGCGGATGGTCATACGAACGACATCCAGCACGGCGGGGGATACACTCCGTTTCTGTCCTATCGACGCAATTCTGGTTCCCAGCAGGCCATGGAGAACTTGGCCACAGAACCGGATGGTTCGCCCGCCAGACTGGGGACGGGCCGGCCTGCCGCCGCCGGTCAAGGAAGTCCAGATGACACAACTCAAGCGGGCGATCGTTCTTAGCCCGTTGGAGCAGGAGCTGAGCTCCTTCGTTCTCTCCGACAGTGGCAGCAGTCCGCGCTCAGGGCGCCGTCGCGTTTCACGTGAAACATAGCGCTCAACGGCGAGCCGTGCGCCCGGTGGGCTAACCGTCTCCTCCGCGGTTCGAGCGGTGCGTGGCTCGTTGATCCCGGATCAGACGGGTCAGCCCTGGATCAGCATCCGCGGATTTGGGACCGGTGAACGGGCGACCGCACAAAGGTGTCCGCAGCTTCCCGCGGGCGACCAGCGTGAGGTTACGGAAGTCGGGTCACGGCTACCCGGGGGAGCGGCGTCGCGGCTCTGGGGCCCACGGGAGATTGAGCTGCACGATCCGACTGATCCGGGCGGGGGGCCACCGGAGTAAGCATCACCGCCCACTACAGTCGACGGCGTCGGAGCGGCAGAGGTCTCCGTCCTTGGGCTCGCCCAGGCGCCTCCCTTTTGCCCGACCATGTCCACGAGAAGACGTCCCCGTGACACCGGATCACCGGCTATGGATTCCGACCGACATTTGTGTCGGCAAATCCGCGGACCGCACCTTGACGACTACACGGTCGCAGCCCCGACTGCCGGAGTGCTTTCTTGCGAATTGGCAGCACACCGGTGGGTTGCCTGACGTGCGGCTGCTATTCAACGTCGGACTTGCAGCGGCACCCGTCGCTGCGGAAAGTTTCGGCGCTGAAGGCAGCCCTAATTCAATGGTCTCCCGAGGCGAATTCTTGGAGACTATGGGGGTCTACCTGGCAGTACACGCGTAGAGACAATCTCACGGCCATGGACGGTGAACAGATTGGCGTCTGAGACGAGCTCCGCCGCCGATACATGACGGGGTAATCCTCGGCAGAAACTGGCCAGCGGGTTC
>JBFGBS010000715.1:0-1554 GCA_041567475.1 Arthrobacter sp. | reverse complement strand
TTGCCGGACTGCAGATCCTCGCGTTCGAGGTCTATGACGCCGACGGGCAATCGTTCCGGGGACCGAAACACTGGCACATCTTCGACGTGATCGCCCGCCGGCCCTGACCGGGTTCGGCGCCTGGACCGGCCGTGGGACAGACTGTTGCCGTGAGCAACTCTTCTCGAAACGGCCGTGGCGGCAGTGGGGTCCCTGCCAGCGGCGGGCTCGCCGTCGCCGGGCTCAGCCTGGGCACGGCGCTGAACCCGCTGAATTCCTCCATGATCGCCGTCGCCCTGGTGGTCCTGCGCGCTGACTTCGGGCTCGACGTCGCGACCGTCACCTGGGTGATCACCGCCTTCTACCTCACCTCGGCGGCCGGCCAGCCGCTGATGGGCCGGCTCGCGGACCGGTTCGGACCGCGCCGGCTCTTTCTGCTCGGCATGGCCGGGGTTGCCGTGACGTGCGCAGTGGCGCCGTTCGCGCCGAACTTCGCGGTGCTGTGTGTGGCCCGTGCGTTTATGGCGCTGGGAACCGCGACGGCGTACCCGAGCGCCGTCGTGATGGTGGGCGCGCTGGCCCGGCAAGGCAACGTATCGACCACCCGGCCACTGGGCCGGATCCAGATGGCCAACGCTTCGGCGGCAGCGGCCGGTCCTGTGGTGGGCGGGGTGCTCGTGAGCCTGATCGGGTGGCAGGCCCTGTTTCTCATCAACGTGCCGCTGACACTGGTGGCCATGTTCCTGGTCCGGAAGTACGCTCCCGCGAACGGAAAACGTGAACGTGGCGCGGCCCGGGAGTTGCTGCGGGACTCGGACATCCCGGGCATCCTCGCGTTTGTCGGCGCGCTGGTCCTGGTCATGATGGCTCTGCTCAATGCGGTGCCCGGATTCCGCTGGTGGCTGCTGGCCGGCGGCACGCTGCTGGCGGTGCTTTTTGTGTGGCGTGAGCTGCGGTTCGCCCCGCCCTTCCTGGACTTGCGGCTGCTGGGCCGCAACCGGCCGCTGCTGCTGGTCTACCTGGGCTTCGCCATCTTCAACGGCGTCTACTACTTCGCGTTTTTCGGGCTGCCGCAGCTCCTCCAGGAGGCCGGGGGGTACGATCCGGGCATCGTGGGGCTGCTGATGCTGCCGCTGGCGGCGGCCTCGGTAGTTGTCACGCCGGCCGCGGTCCGGGCGATCGACCGCTTCGGCGTGAAGCGGGTCCTGATCGCCGGCGTCGTCCTGCTGATTGTGGCGTCCGGGATGATGGGGCTGCTGACGGCGTCCTTCTCGATGGTGCTGGTGCTGGCCCTGACCGCGTTGCTCGGCCTGCCGTACGGGGTGGTCAGCATCGCCTCCAACCAAGGCCTGTACCTGTCCACCCGGCCGGAGGAGCGGGGCGTGGCGGCGGGCATCTTCCAGACCTGCCGGTACCTCGGTGCGATCACGGCGACCGTCCTGATCGGCATCTTCTACGGCAGCGGCGTCAACCCAGCCAACTGGGGGCTCATGGTGCTGGTGATGCTCGGCCTCGGCGCGGTGGTGTTCATGGTGTCCTTGGCCTGGCGCGAACGGCAGTAACACTTCCCCCGGC
>JBFGBS010000714.1:0-1555 GCA_041567475.1 Arthrobacter sp. | reverse complement strand
CTGTACTCCCCGAGCCGACGCAGCGAACGGGCACGCACGAGCAGCAGCGCTGCCGAGAGATCGTCGCCGTTGAGCAGGCCTTCCGTGTCGTCGGCCACCTCGGCGTCACGGCCCAGTGCGGCTGCGAGCGAACAACGAGCCAGCGCCATTGGCAACGACGGCGGTAAACCCGCCAGCACCGCCAGGGCCGCCTCCCCCTGGCCGGCCTCCCGCAACGAGTGCGATAGGGCAAGCAGTATGGCCTCGTCACCGAAGAGCACCGGGACTTCGATCCGCTCGGCCACCGATACCCGGGTGACAATTCGGGAAAGGTACTCCGCGGCGTAGCTGTAGGCATCGTCGTCGTTCCTGATCGACAGGCCGCGCTGCAGCAGTCCGGACGCACGCAAATGCTCCTCGTGGGCGTAGGCCAATAGGCCGGCCATCACGTAGCAGAGGCCTGCCCAGCCCGGGAAGTCGCGCGCCAGCGCAAGCATCCGGTCCGGGTTGGTGCTGCCAAAGATGACGGCGTGCGCTGACTTGGCGGCTTTGCCCGGTGACCGTCCGGCTACTTTCCCTAGCCGGGGCGGGCCGCCCTCGGCAAAGAGCGCGCCCCGGATCCGCCCGGTCAGGACACCGGCGACCAGGCCGCTTACGCCGTCGGCGGCATCGCGGACGGGGGTCCGCACCACTGCCTTGCGGAAGGGCGTCAGGTCGCGCGGGTCACGGTACAGGACCCGGGGTTCTGGCTGGAATTGAGGCCCGGAGCTCATCTCTCCATGCTAGGCGCTGATGGAGTTCCTGAGCCAAGCCTTCCGGCATCATCCGGCGGGCACTGCCACCCAGAGTCCGATCACCCAGGTGCTGGCGGCGAGGCAGGCGAGCCCGAATTCGGCAATCATGCCCACTCCGGTGGCCTTCAGCGCCGCCCAACTCGATGTCAGAGCCCTGCGCAGGGCCCGGGTTCGCAGGAGTTCACTCAACAGCAGCCCCGCAGCGAAGCCCACAAACAGTCCCACGACCGGGATAACAAACATCCCGGCCACGCCCAGGATGAGCCCGACCACCACGGAGCGATTCGGGATGCTGTGCTGCTTGAGTTTCCGGCCGGTCAGGACCGCGCTGGCGGCCATTCCGGCGAGCACGAAGACGAGGCCGATACCGAACACGACCCAGCCGGTGGTCCCGGCGCCGCCCCAGATCGCCCATCCCAGCAGGCTCAGGGCGATCAGGACGCTCCCCGGGAGGACAGGGATAACGGTTCCGGCCACTCCGACCACAATGGCCACGCCGCACAGCACCGTCACGACGGTCTCGGGATTCATGGCCCTAGTCTATGACCGGCCGAAAGTGCCGCGGCGCGGCTTTGTGGTTCTTCGGGTCATTGGACCTGGGCCCATTTCCGACATGCCGGGGTAGACCGGTTACCCGGATTCGCCTGCCCTGGCCAGCAATGAGCAGGCCTTCTTGAGGTCCTCTTCCGCCTCGAAGAGCGACAGCCGGCGGCAGCGGACCGCCTGGACCAGCCCGGTGACGGCCAGCAGGACGACGCGGGACACCACGGCGTCGCCGCTTG
>JBFGBS010000713.1:0-1559 GCA_041567475.1 Arthrobacter sp. | reverse complement strand
TCCACCACCACCGTGCCGGTCCCGCCGGGGACGGCAATGACGTAGGAATTGGTCCCGTGCAGGCTCATGGGGCCCGGGTTGGGGGCCAGCCTGAAGCGGGTCAGTTCGGTGCTGCGCACCAAGGCGCTGGGCTGGTCCGGGATCACCTTCCCATCTTCGCACCCTACCGTCGCGTAGGCGTAGCCATGGTGCCGGGAGTTACCGGGCGCGGAGCGCGGCGGACGGGCCGGAGCCCGGCTCAACCGGCCGCCCGCAACGGCGGCGGCCCCGCACTCAAGGTGCGGGGCCGCCGTCGAACGGGGGTTTTCGGCTCAGGCGAGGCGGGTCAGCCAGCCGTGGGTGTCTTCCACGGTTCCGGTCTGGATGCCCAGCAGCTGCTGGCGGATGGACATGGTGGTCTCCCCCGCCTTGGCGTCCTCGGAGCCGATGAACTCGGTGGCGTCCTTGAGCACGCCGATCGGGGTGATGACAGCGGCGGTGCCGCAGGCAAAGACCTCGGCGATCTCGCCGGAGGCCACACCGTCGCGCCACTCGTCCAGGGTGATTTTCCGTTCCGTGACCTCCCGGCCCATGTCCCTGGCCACCTGGAGGACGGACATCCGGGTGACGCCCTCGAGGATGGTGCCGCTCAGCGCCGGGGTCACCAGGGAGCCGTCCTTCATCACGAAGAACACGTTCATGCCGCCGAGTTCTTCGACGGCGTTGTCGTTGAACTGGTCCAGGAACAGCACCTGCTTGCAGCCGTGGGCTTCCGCCTCCTGCTGCGCGATCAGGGATGCGGCGTAGTTGCCGCCGCACTTGGCGGCACCGGTGCCGCCGCGGCCGGCGCGGGCATATTCGCGGGAGATCCAGATCGGGATGGGCTTGAGTTCGCCGCCGAAGTAGTTCCCGGCCGGGGAGGCGATGACCCTGAAGGAGACCTCGCGGGCGGCCCGGACGCCGAGGAACGCCTCCGTGGCGATCATGAACGGCCGCAGGTACAGGGCTTCGCCGTCGCCGGAGGGGACCCATTCCTTGTCCGCCGCGACGAGTTCGCGGATGGCGGCCAGGAAGTACTCTTCCGGCAGCTCGGGCAGGGCCAGGCGGCGCGCGGACTTGTTCAGGCGGGCCGCGTTGGCCTCCGGCCGGAAGGTCCAGATGGAGCCGTCGGCGTGGCGGTAGGCCTTGAGTCCCTCGAAGATCTCCTGGCCGTAGTGCAGCACGGCAGCGGACGGGTCCAGGGAGATCGGTCCGTAGGGTTCGACCCGGGCGTCGTGCCAGCCGCCCTTGCCCTCGGCGTCCACGGTGTAGTCCACGATCGCGGTGTGGTCGGTGAAATAGTCGCCGAATCCCGGGTTGGCCAGGATGGCGGCACGTTCTTCAGCAGACTTCGGGGTGGCCGAGCGGTGCTGGGTGAATTCGACGCCGGGGGCAGTCTGTGTCATGGTTCCTCCACGATCGGCTGCCTGGCCGGGGAACGTGGTTCACCCTTGGACCACGGCAGCATATTGGTGATTCGAGACAAGCTTACGCCCGATGCCGCGGGCCCACAGGGATGGCCTGCGGGACGCCGACGCGGT
>JBFGBS010000712.1:0-1561 GCA_041567475.1 Arthrobacter sp. | reverse complement strand
CGGGGGCGTCACGGCTGCCGGGGCGTCCACGATGAACGCGGAAATTGCCGGCGCCGATGTGACGCCGTCGATGGTTTGGGTGACGGCCAGTGTGTGCGGGCCGGCAGCGAGCCCGGCGGGGAACGGCACGCTCCAGGCGCCGGCGGCGCCCGCGCCGGAGGCGGCCTGCGGCGCGGACACACCGTCCGACGCCGCCCGGGCGGGGGCGAAGCCGTCGGCGCCCTTCGCACCGGTGGCGCCGGAGCCGTCGCCAACCGGAACCGTGCCCACGAGGGAGCCGTCGATCACCACGGCCACGTCCGCCCCGTCGATGCCGGTGCCGGAAATGCTTGCCGGCAGCCCGTCTGGGGGAAGATGCAGCCCGTCCGGCAGCGAGGCCACCGCCGGGGCCGGCGGGAGGACCGTGAACGCACGGGCGGCCGGAGGGCTGTCCGGGTGCCCCGGTGCGCTGAGGACGGCCGCCACCGAGAGCTTGCCGTAGACCGGCTGGTTCCCGACGGGGATACTCCAGCGGCCGTCCTCACCGACCAGCCCGGACCCCTGCAGCGAGCCGGAGAGCGTGAGCGTCCGTCCCGGTTCCCCGGTGCCCTCGACGACGTCGACGCCGGACAGTTGCCAGCCCTCGGCCGGCGCTGTGATCACCGGAGCCGTCAGGTCCGTGACCTGCACCTCGCCGGCAGTGGCTCCGGAACGGCTGAAGCCGTTGACGGTTTCCGCGCTGAAGCTGAACGTGCCGGTGGCCGCGGGGGCGGGGAACGTCCACTGGCCGGCGGCGTCGACCGGGACTTCAAAGGGGGCTTCGCCGGGGACCGTGATCCGCACGCTCGAGCGCGGTGCCACGGTTGCGGCCGGGGCCGCCGGGACGTGCCCGGTGATGGGTTCGCCGGCTGTCACGGTTCCGCCGGCCGGGATGGCAGCGACGGGTTTGTTCAGGAAGAGCCGGAGCTCCACCCCGCCGGGGATCCGGGCGAGGGCATCGTCGAGGGTGGCGGCGATGGCGCGGACCTGCGCGTCGCCCGAGCCTTCGGACCCGGTGTGCGTGCCGACCGCGAAGTTGCCGCTGATCCAGGGGCCACCGGAATCGCCGGAGCGTGACTTGATGGAGGTGGAGTCGAAGCCGTTCAGTGCCCGGAGGTCGGCGCCGTCCGGGACGTTGTTGGGCCCGCCCACGGTCCAGATTCCGACCGTGTCGACGGTGCCGCAGGACCAGCCCAGGCTCCGCCCGGAGCGGCACACGGGTTGGCCGGGGAACGGCGCGACGGTGCCGAGGATCTTCACGGCCGTCGGCCCGGGATCAGCCGGGTTGTCCCACCGGGTGACGGCGGGTTGGAGCCGGAGCCCTTCCCTGATGGATTCAAGAACAGCAATGTCCGTGCCGGTGTTGGTGCCGTCGTCCGCGACCCGTGAGTTGCCCGGGCCACCGAACTGGCTGAAGCCAAAGGTCCCCAGCTCCCCGGACGTTGCGCCCGCACCGGCGCCGGCTGCGGCGGCCGCATCGGAGGGCCGTTCGACCGCGGCCGCGGTCGCGGCCCCGTCGGCGGCACAGTGCCCTGCCGTCAGG
>JBFGBS010000711.1:0-1564 GCA_041567475.1 Arthrobacter sp. | reverse complement strand
GGGGTTGGCCGTGTCCGGCAGCCCGGCGTCGGGCAGGTCCTCGCGGGCAGGCGCCCGGACCGTTGCCGTGTAACCGGCGGCGGCCACGGTCGCCACGATCTGCTCGTCGGTGATGCCCGCCGGAACCGCCACGCGGGCCGTCTCCAGCGGCAGATTAACCGAGGCTTCGACGCCCTCAAGCTTGCCGAGTTTGCGTTCGACGCGTCCCACACAGGAGGCGCAGGTCATGCCCTCGATGTTGAGTTCGACCACCCTCGCGCCGGACTGGTTCAGGATCTCCTGGTTTTTCACAGTGCTGGTCATGGGGCTTCCTTGTTCGGTGTCACTCCGGGTCTGTGCTGCATCACGCCGCCGGCCGGCGTTCTTATGCTTCGTTGGCGACCACCAGATAGCCGGCTTCAGCGACGGCCTCGCCGATTTCCGCGGAGGACAACTGCTCGCTGGAGGTGATGGTCACGGTGGAGATCCCGCCGGCATTGAGGTCGACGTCGATCGCCTCGACGCCGGCCAACGCCTCCAGCTCCTCACTGACGGCCGAGACGCAATGGCCGCAGGTCATGCCGGAAACGCTGACGACGGTGGAAACGCTACTCATGGTGTGCTCCTTGTGTTGGGCCCGCGGGGTGCGCCGGCCACATCGTTGTTGGGCGGCAGGGCGGCTAGCGCAGCAGGCGCCCGATTGCGTCAGTGGCCTCTTTGACCTTGACGTCGATGGCATCCGCGCGCAGGGCCGGGTCCGGTTCCGACGCGGCTCCGACCACGCAGTGCCCGATATGTTCTTCCACGAGGCCCAGGCTCACCGCGTGCAGGGCCTTGGTCACCGCCGCCACCTGGGTCAGGATGTCGATGCAGTATTTGTCCTCATCGACCATCCGGGCGATGCCGCGCACCTGGCCTTCGATGCGTTTGAGCCGGCGCAGGTACGCATCCTTGTTGGCGGCGTAGCCATGCTGTTGCTGCAGCTCGGTGTCCGGCGTCGCGGGAAGAACCTCGGGATCATCCATAAAGCCAACATATACCCCCTGGGGGTATGAGGCAAGGTCGCGGAGTCCGGCAGGAGCCGAATCGGGCCCGGACATTAAAATGCTCCGGAGTGCGTTATTGGGGGATACGCACTCCGGAGCGACTTTGGGGTAGGCCTGCTTTCCGCCTACGAATAAAAGCTTACCGGGGGGTACCGGAGGATTACCACCCCTGCGAATAACTACTTTCGCTTTAGTTTTCCGGGCCGGTCCGCAGGCGCGGCCCGGCGGGAACAATCAGGACCGGGCGGTCCTGATGATGGCTCAGCCACGCTGCCACGGAGCCGTTCAGGGCCTCGGCAATCCGGTGCCCGAGTCCGCGCTCCGGGGTTCCCACGATGATCAGTTCGGCACCCTCGTCCGCAGCCAGCCGGCCAAGGGCCCGGGCGGGGTCTCCACCCAGGGTGCGCAGGGTCCAGTCGATTCCTCGATCCGCGCAGGCAGCCTCGATGGTGGTGCGCAACTGCCGGGTGACGGCCTGGATCGCCTCCGTGTCCGTGTCCGGGTGCAGCGAGAGCCGATGCATCGAACGCGCCGGGTCC
>JBFGBS010000710.1:0-1564 GCA_041567475.1 Arthrobacter sp. | reverse complement strand
GCGCGAATCACGAGCTCCGCGGGGAAGATTACCGGGTCGCGGTTGGAGCCCGGGTCCTCGATGTCCGCGAGGAGGAGCCGCCCGGCCTTGGCGGCCATGTCCGTCATCGACTGGTTAATCGTGGTCAGCGGCATCTCGCCGGGAGCGGTCAAATGATTATCGAAGCCGACGATGCCGACGTCTTCGGGAACCGAGCGCCCCCGGTCCCGGACGGCCATGGCCACACCCCGCGCCATGAGGTCGGAGGCGGCAAAGATGCCGTCAAGGCCGTCGTCCTCGGCGAACAAACGGGCCGCGGCCTCGGCACCGCCGGGTGTCGTGAAGTCGCCCTCGGCCACCGGACCCTGAGGCAGGCCGGCTTCCCGGAGGCCGGCGTTCCAGCCGGCCAGTCGGTCGACGGCGGCCGTCATGTCCAGGGGCCCGGTCACCGTTCCCAGCCGGGTCCGGCCGGTTGCTGCGAGGTGCAGAGCGGCCAGCCTGCCGCCTTCGAAGCTGTCCACGTCGACGTAGTGGATGCCGAGCCCGGTGTCCCACGGCCTGCCGATGAAGACCGTCGGCAGGCCCGAGGCCGCCAGGTCCTCGGTCCAACCGTCCGCCTTGTGGTGGGAGACCACGATCGCCCCGTCGACGTGCCCGCCGCGCAGGTAGCGGACGGTCCGGGAAGCATCGCCTCCGGCCCGGGACATCAGCAGGACCAGCTGCATGTCGGTTTCCCGGAGTGCCTCGGTCACGCCGGTGATGACGGCCGCGAAGAACGGGTCCATCATGACGCGGGCGTCAGGTTCGTTGATGACCAGCGCGATCGAAGAAGTCCGCTTGGTCACCAGGCTGCGCGCGGCCCGGTTCGGTGTGTAGCCGAGGGATATCACAGCCGCGTCGACGGCGGCCTGGGCCTCCGGGCTCACACGGGACCCGCCATTGATGGCCCGCGAGGCGGTGGAGCGCGAGACTCCAGCCGCCATCGCGAGGTCTTCAAGGGTCGGGCTGGGCCTGCCCGACACGGGTCGTACGCCCTGGTGGGCCTTTGTGCTCATTACACCGAGAATACGACATCTCCGGTTGTTCCGGCCGGAATTTCTGCTGCCCGCGCGGGTACAGCGTTGGAGGCCGCCACTTTGGCGTACCAGAGGCCACTGGCTTTGGGGATGCGTTCCTGGGTTTCGTAGTTCACCCGGACCAGCCCGAACCGCTGGTGGTAGCCGAAGGACCACTCGAAATTATCCAGCAGCGACCATGCGAGGTAACCGCGGACGTCGGCGCCGTCTTCGATCGCGTCCCGGACGGCACGCAAGTGCGCGTCGAAGAAGCCGAGCCGGTCCTGGTCGTCCACGAACCCGTCGGCGTCCGCGACGTCCGGGTAGGCGGCCCCGTTTTCCGTGATGTAGATCGGGATGCCGGCCGGACCGGTGTATTCGCTCTGCAAACGGTTCAGGAGCCGACGCAATCCCTCGGGCTGGACTTCCCAGCCCATGCCGGTCACGGGCAGGCCGCGCGGCAGCGACCGCGCGCCGTCGGCGGCCACGAACGGGGAAGCCTCGGGGCGTCCGGCGGAATCGTGGGCGGC
>JBFGBS010000709.1:0-1565 GCA_041567475.1 Arthrobacter sp. | reverse complement strand
CGGGACGGCATCTCGACATGCCCGACCTGGATGTAGTCGAGTCCGTCGGAGACGACCTCCCACAGGGTCTTGTTCGGGTCAATGCCGCCGCGGCTCTGGTCGGCGTAGGAGATCTTGACGGAGTCGCCGATCTTCAGGTCGCCGCCGTCGAGGGGCTCGAGCCCGACGATGGTCTTGAACAGGGTCGATTTGCCGACGCCGTTCGGGCCGATGACGCCGACGATGCCGTTGCGCGGCAGTGAGAAGGAGAGCCCGTCGATCAGGGTCCGGTCATCGAAGCCCTTCTGCAGGTTCTTCGCCTCCAGGACCAGGCCGCCGAGGCGGGGTCCCGGCGGGATCTGGATCTCTTCGAAGTCGAGCTTGCGGGTGCGGTCCGCCTCGGCTGCCATTTCCTCGTAGCGGGCCAGGCGTGCCTTGGACTTGGTCTGGCGGCCCTTGGCGTTGGAGCGGACCCATTCGAGTTCCTCGGTCAGGCGCTTGGCCTGCTTGGCGTCCTTCTTGCCCTGGACTTCGAGGCGGGCGCGCTTCTTTTCGAGGTACGTGGAGTAGTTGCCCTCGTACGGGTACAGGTGGCCGCGGTCCACTTCGGCGATCCACTCGGCCACGTGGTCCAGGAAGTACCGGTCGTGGGTGACGGCGAGGACGGCACCGGCGTAGTTGGAGAGGTGCTGCTCAAGCCACAGGACACTCTCGGCATCGAGGTGGTTGGTGGGCTCGTCAAGGAGCAGCAGGTCCGGCTTCTGGAGCAGCAGCTTGCACAGGGCGACGCGCCTGCGCTCACCACCGGAGAGCAGCGTGACATCCGAATCGGCGGGCGGGCAGCGCAGGGCGTCCATGGCCTGCTCGAGCTGGGAATCGAGGTCCCAGGCGTCGGCGGCGTCGATCGCCTCCTGCAGGTGTCCCATTTCCTCGAGGAGTGCGTCATAGTCAGCGTCCGGGCTGGCCATCTCCTCGGAAATCTCGTTGAACCGCTGGATCTTTCCGTAGATCTCGCCAACGCCTTCCTGGACGTTGCCCAGGACGGTCTTCTCTTCGTTCAGCGGCGGTTCCTGCAGCAGGATGCCGACCGTGTAGCCGGGGCTGAGCCGGGCCTCACCGTTCGAGGGAGTGTCCAGTCCCGCCATGATCTTCAGAATGGTGGACTTGCCGGCACCATTCGGGCCCACGACGCCGATCTTGGCGCCCGGGAAGAAGGACATGCTCACGTCGTCGAGGATAAGTTTTTCGCCAACGGCCTTGCGGGCCTTGGTCATTGTGTAGATAAATTCCGCCATGCCTACAAATCTAGTGGCTCGGCGGGCATATCTCACATTCCGGGGCCCGCGCTACCCCGCCGGGCCCCGCCCCGCGGCAGCCGGCGGGCGCCGACCGGAGTCAGGCGGCTGTGTCTTTGAGTTCGCCGGTTTCCCGGTCAACCCCGTCATCCCCGTCGGCGTCGTCCGGGAACCCGTCATCGGGCGAGGGATCGTCGCCGTCGACATCCCGCTGGTCCAGTGCATGCCGTTCTCTGTCCGACCCGGCGGCAGCGCCGTCCTGCTGCCCGTCGCCCGGCTGCCCGTCGCCCT
>JBFGBS010000708.1:0-1565 GCA_041567475.1 Arthrobacter sp. | reverse complement strand
GCACCTGCGCAAGGGCCTCTACGCCACCGTCGCCGGGGCACGGCCGCCCGGCACCACGGCCCTGTTGGAGGACATTGTGGTCCCGGTCCCCCGGCTGGGCGCCACCTGCCAGGGGCTGGCCGGGCTGTTCGCGAAGTACCGCTACGAGGACAGCGTGATCTTCGGCCATGCCAAGGACGGCAACATCCACTTCATGCTCACGGACGGCTTCGCGAGCGCCGAGCAGCTGGACCGCTACAGCGCGTTCACCGAGGACCTGGTGGACCTGGTGCTCGGTGAAGGCGGCTCGCTCAAGGCCGAGCACGGCACCGGCCGGGTGATGGCCCCGTACGTGCGCCGGCAGTACGGGGATGAGCTGTACGAGGTGATGCGCGAGATCAAACGGCTGTTTGACCCGCGGGGCATGCTCAATCCCGGGGTGCTCCTGGACGAGGATCCGCTGGCGCACCTGCGGCACATCAAGACGGCACCGGCGGTGGCCGAGGAAGTGGACCGCTGCGTCTCGTGCGGTTACTGCGAGCCGGTCTGCCCCAGCAAGGACCTCACCCTGACGCCGCGGCAGCGGATCGTGACGCTCCGTGCCATCGAACAGGCCCGGCTCGACGGCGACACCGCCCTGGTTGAACGGCTCGAGCAGGATTACGGGTACGAGTCCGTGGAGACCTGCGCGGTGGACGGGATGTGCCAGACGGCCTGCCCGGTGGGGATCAACACCGGGTCGCTGGTCAAGCGGCTGCGCCGGAACGACGCCGGGCCGGCCGAGAACGCCCTCTGGCAGGCCGCAGCCGGGCACTGGGGCTCGGTGACGAAGGGCGCCGGGCTGGCGTTGACCGTGGTGGCAAAGGCCCGGTCCGCGGCGCCGGCCGTGGCGGGGCCGCTGATCGAAGGGCCCAACCGCCTGGCCCGGGCCGTGCTGGGGGCGGACACCGTCCCGCTGCACTCAGCCGAACTGCCCGCCGGCGGCCCGGCCCGGAAACGCCCGGCGCCCGCCGCGGCGCCGGACACAGCGCCGGAGGCCGTCTACTTCCCGGCGTGTGTGCAGACCATGTTCGGACCGGCGGGATCGTCGGCCGGCGACGGCAGCGGCAACGGAACCGCGCGGGGCATGGGGGTCCAGTACAGCTTTGAGCAGCTCTGCGAACGCGCCGGCATCACGCTGCTGGTCCCGGACGGGATCGACGGGCTTTGCTGCGGCACGCCGTGGTCCTCCAAGGGCCTGTCCGCCGGGCGGGAGAGCATGCGTGCCAGGACCCTGGCCGCGCTCCGCACCGCGACCCGGGACGGGGAGCTGCCGGTGATCTGTGACGCCTCCTCGTGCACCGAGGGGCTGCTGTCCACGATCGAGGGTGAGGCCGCAGTTCCCGGGCGGCGTCCGCTGCGGGTGCTCGACGCCGTGGCGTTCGCGGCCGAGCGGATCCTGCCCCGGCTGCCGGACTACGAGAAGCTGGAATCCCTGGCGCTGCATCCCACGTGTTCCTCGACCCGGCTGGGCCTGGGCCCGGCGTTGACGGCGGTGGCCGGGGCGGTCGCCGCGCGGGTGGAGGTTCCGGAGAACTGGGGCTGTT
>JBFGBS010000707.1:0-1582 GCA_041567475.1 Arthrobacter sp. | reverse complement strand
GGTGCTGTGACGGCCGCCACAATAATTTGTGTTTGTCCACACACCTCTTAGAAACTGTGACCACTTATCTATCCATACGCACCGATGCAGGAGAAATATGTTTTCCAAGATTCTGGTGGCTAACCGCGGCGAAATTGCAATCCGGGCCTTCCGCGCCAGCTACGAATTGGGCGCCAAGACTGTCGCCGTCTTTCCCAACGAGGACCGCAACTCGATCCACCGGCAAAAAGCCGACGAAGCCTACCTGATCGGCGAAGAGGGCCACCCCGTCCGGGCGTACCTCGATGTTGATGAAGTGGTGCGGGTCGCCAAGGAGTCCGGCGCCGATGCGATCTACCCGGGCTACGGTTTCCTCTCCGAGAACCCGGACCTCGCGCGCGCGGCCCAGGCCGCGGGCATCACCTTCGTGGGTCCGCCCGCCAAAGTCCTCGAACTCGCCGGAAACAAGGTCGCTGCACTGGAAGCCGCCCGCCAGGCCGGCGTCCCCGTCCTGAAATCCAGCCAGCCGTCCAAAGATCTGGACGAGCTGGTCGCGGCCGCCGACGAAATCGGTTTCCCGATCTTCGCCAAGGCCGTCGCCGGCGGCGGCGGACGCGGCATGCGCCGCGTTGACAAGCGCGAAGACCTCCGAGATGCACTGCAGGCCGCCATGCGCGAAGCCGACGCCGCGTTCGGGGATCCGACCATGTTCCTTGAGCAGGCTGTGCTGCGTCCGCGGCACATCGAAGTGCAGATCCTCGCTGATGCCGAGGGCAACGTTATGCACCTGTTCGAGCGCGACTGCTCCATCCAGCGCCGCCACCAGAAAGTCATTGAAATCGCGCCGGCGCCGAACCTCGACGAGGGTATCCGGCAGGCCCTGTACCGTGACGCCGTAAAGTTCGCTAAGGCGCTGAACTACGTCAACGCCGGGACCGTGGAGTTCCTCGTCGACACCGTAGGGGAGCGAGCCGGACAGCACGTGTTCATCGAAATGAACCCGCGCATCCAGGTGGAGCACACCGTCACCGAGGAAGTCACCGACGTCGACCTCGTCCAGGCGCAGCTGCGGATCGCCGCCGGCGAGACGCTCGCCGACCTTGGATTGTCGCAGGAAACTGTCCACCTCAAAGGTGCCGCCCTGCAGTGCCGCATCACCACGGAGGACCCGTCCAACGGCTTCCGGCCGGACGTCGGGAAGATCACCGGCTACCGGTCCGCAGGTGGCGCCGGCGTCCGGCTCGACGGCGGCACCGTCTACTCCGGTGCCGAGATCAGCCCGCACTTCGACTCCATGCTCGTGAAGCTGACCTGCCGCGGCCGCAATTACCCGGCGGCGGTCGCCCGGGCCCGGCGCGCCCTCGCCGAGTTCCGCATCCGCGGCGTCTCCACCAATATCTCCTTCCTGCAGGCAGTCCTGGACGATCAGGACTTTGTCGACGGCAACGTGGCCACCTCATTCATCGATGAACGGCCCGAACTACTCAAGGCCAGGGTTTCCGCGGACCGCGGCACCAAACTGCTGACCTGGCTGGCGGACGTCACGGTCAACAAGCCCAACGGCGACTTGAAGGTCCACACCGACCCGGCCACGAAACTGCCC
>JBFGBS010000706.1:0-1583 GCA_041567475.1 Arthrobacter sp. | reverse complement strand
CCGGCGTGAGCCTGACCTCGGCGCGGACGGAGTCGACGACGTCGGCCGGCAGCCCGGCCAGCACCGCCACCCGGGCGTGCAGGCTCTGCGCGAAGTCGAGTTCACCGCGCATCGCGGCCTCGGTCACCGCGGCCACCTCCTTGCGCTTGCCGGCGTAGGCGGCCAGCAGCTCGATGACTTCCTGCTGAATGAGGGTCGAGTCGACATCCATGATCAGGAACTTCCGGGGCGCGTTCCACAACTCCGCCGGGACGAGCGCCGTGTCCACCCCGTCGACGCCGGACGCGGCCACCGCACGGCGCAGCGCCGCCAGCGCCGCCGGGTCCAGGCTGTCCGCCGGGCCCGGGGTTTCGCTGTCCAGGAGGCAGTCGGCCGTGTACACGGCGAACCGGTCATCCCCGGTCCGGGTCTCGGCGTCAACCACCAGCCCGGCACCGGTCAGGACCGAGCGCACGCGCTGCACATCGGGGAGGGACAATTTCAGGCCGTAGCTGACTGCGGTCACGTTCGAACTCATGGCTGCAATCCTAGCGAGCACGCAGCCTGCGGCCCGAATCCGGCCCGTTCCTGACGTGCGCGTTTGACGGCGGCGGCAGCCCCCGGGTTCCGGTTATCAGAAGTCCGTCCTTTTGTCCTAGTGTCTACTCCTATGAGTGATGTTCTTGAAATGGCCGGCGTGAGCGTCGTACGTGGGGCGAAAACCCTGTTGGACCAGGTTGACTGGCAGGTCAACGAAGGCGACCGCTGGGTCATTCTGGGCCCCAACGGCGCCGGCAAGACCACACTCCTGCAGGTGGCCGCCGCAAGGCTCCACCCCACCAGCGGCACGGCCGGCATCCTGGAGGAAGTCCTCGGCGCCGTCGACGTCTTCGAGCTCCGGCCCCGGATCGGGCTGTCCTCGGCGGCCCTCGCCAACCAGATTCCCGAGCACGAAAAAGTCCTCAACGTCGTTGTCACCGCCGCCTACGGCGTCACCGGCCGCTGGCGCGAAGGCTACGAAAAGACCGATGAACGCCGCGCGTTCGGGCTCCTGAATGACTGGGGGATGGGGCCGCTGCTGAACCGGCCGTTCGCCTCCCTCTCCGAAGGGGAGCGCAAACGCGTCCAGATCGCTCGCGCCCTCATGACCGACCCGGAGCTGCTGCTCCTCGACGAGCCCGGCGCCGGGCTCGATCTCGGCGGCCGCGAGGACCTCGTTGCCCGGCTCAGCGAACTGGCCCGCGACGAAGACGCCCCGGCACTCGTGGTCGTCACCCATCACCTTGCGGAAGTCCCGCCCGGTTTCACCCACGCCATGCTGATGCGCGACGGCGGTGTGGTGGCCGCCGGCCCGATCACCGAAGTCTTGACCGCCGAGAACCTGAGCGAAACCTTCGGCCTGCCGCTGGATGTCACCGTCACCGCGGGCCGGTACAGCGCCACAGCCCGCCGCTGAGCGCGGACTTCGCACAGCGCGTGGAGCTTTTCAGCAGCGTCCTCATTTTCTTCGCCGGCCTCTGGGCGGGCACCATCAACAGCGTGGTCGGGTCCGGCACCCTCGTGACGTTTCCGGTGCTGATCGCCCTCGGCTACGCACCCGTCGT
>JBFGBS010000705.1:0-1584 GCA_041567475.1 Arthrobacter sp. | reverse complement strand
GTCAACAAGGCAGCCGCACCGCTGCGGGCGGTCCACACCGCCGGTTCGCTGCGCAACATCACCGCCGACTCCGTGCGGGCCGCCGGCCCCACAGACGCCGGAACGGCCGCCGGAAAGGGCACCGGTTCCGGGGCCGGCGCTGCCGGAACCGACGCCGGTGCTTCCGGCGCGGTGAATTGATGGGCTCCCCGGCAGGACCGGCCACCCCCGGCTGGGCGCGCAAGTCCACGGTGGTCCTGGTCATCGCCGCGTTCGCCCTGGCCGTCTTCGGCGCCACCACCCAGACCTGGCTCACGGTCCGCCTGGATCCGGAGCAGCTCGGAGCCGCGGCCGCCGGGCAGGACGGACTGCAGGTCCAGGGCAGCCAGGCCGCCACCGCAGTGACAGCCCTGGCCCTGGTCGCCCTCGCCGGTGGCCTCGCCGCCTCGATCGCCGGCCGGATCGCACGCTGGGTCGTCGCGGGCATCATTGTCCTCGCCGCCGCGGGCATTGTCAGTGCCGCGGCCATTGTGCTGGCAGATCCGCTGGGCGCGGCGCAGGGGTCGATCGCGGCCGCCACCGGCATCAGCGGCAGCACCGCCGCGGTCGAGGTCTCCGTGTTCCCGGCCGTCGCCATCGTCGCCGGGGTTCTGCTGGGCGCCGGCGCGCTGGCGCTCGTGCCCGCGGGCCGGTACTGGAAAACCCGGACAAAATACGACGTCGCCGCCACCACCGCGGCGGACGCGGCACACCCGGCCGCGCAGCCGGACGAGATTGACAGCTGGGACCGGCTCTCACGCGGCGACGATCCCACCTGAGCCAACGCAGGCGCGGCCAAAGTCGCCGCCAAAAAATGGCAGAATGTAAGCAGTATTCATCCTGAGGAGATTCCAATGAGCAAAGCACCTGTTTCCGCACCGAAGCCCGCCGCCGGAACCGGCGTCTACGACCACATCGACCACGCCGAGCCGAGCGGACACGGCAACAGCCCGGCCGCATGGACTTGCGTCATCGTGATGCTGGTCGGCGCACTCATTGCCTCCATCGCCTTCGTGATCGCCAACACCCCCATTTTCATCGTGGGATCGGCCATCATGGTCATCGGCCTGATTCTCGGCTGGGTCATGCGGAAAGCAGGCTACGGCGTCGGCGGCAGCAAGCTGACGAATTCCGGCCACTAGGCGTGAGCGTTCTCGACGACATCAACGCCGGTGTCAAGGAGGATATGGAGGCCCGGCAGCGGCTCGTCTCCTTGGCAGAACTGAAGGACCGTGCTGCGGCTGCCGCCCCGGCCCGCGACGCTTGGGCAGCGCTCGGCGGACCCCTGGCGCAGCGGGATGAGCTGAAAGTCATCGCCGAAATCAAGCGGCGTAGCCCGTCCAAGGGCGACCTGGCCGGGATCGCGGATCCGGCGTCCCTGGCCGTGGAGTACGCGGCCGGGGGAGCAGCGGTCATCAGCGTCCTGACCGAACAGCGCCGGTTCAACGGCTCGCTGGCCGACCTGGACGCCGTCCGTGCAGCCGTGGACATCCCGCTGCTGCGCAAGGACTTCATGCTGGACGAGTACCAGATCTGGGAGGCCCGGGCCCACGGCGCGGACCTGAT
>JBFGBS010000704.1:0-1590 GCA_041567475.1 Arthrobacter sp. | reverse complement strand
TTCACCTTCGGCGGCATCATTGCGGCCGGGACATTCGGCTTCGAGCTCAAGGACGTCATTTTCTTCGCCATCTTCGGCAACGTCGTGGCCGCCGTCGGTGCCGTGATCGGCGGCTTCCTTGACGACCGGATTGGACCGAAGGCGGTCATTGTTGCTTCCCTCGTCGGCCTGCTGGCCGCCGGCAGCGCCATCCTGATCCTCGGCAACGGCAGCTATGTGTTCTTCGGGCTGGAATGGGCAGGTTCCACGACGTTCTGGGTGTTCGGCCTGTTCCTGTCCTTGTTCGTGGGGCCGGCGCAATCCTCCTCCCGCGCCTACCTTGCCCGGCTCGCTCCCGACGGCGAAGCGGGCGAACTGTTCGGCCTCTACGCGACCACCGGCCGCGCGGCCAGCTTCCTGGCCCCTGCCCTGTTCACTCTGTGCATCGCCGTTGCCACGCCGCTGGTGGCCCCCGGCGAGGCCCAGCGCTGGGGCATCCTGGGCATCATGATGGTTCTGCTGGCCGGGCTGTTGGTTCTGCTGCCGGTCAAGCCGCCAGGCAAAGCCGATATCGCCCTTGTCCCCGAAACCTGAAGGCACCCGATACGAGCCTCCGCGGACTAGGCTGGGGATATGAACGTGGACGAGACAGATCTGCCTGGTCTGGGGCGGCGCAAAGACTTCATGACCGCCTCGGGACGCCGGGTCGGCGTCGTGGAATACCGCGAAGGCCAAACGGAGCTCATAGTATCGACCTGGGATGACCCGGACACCTGCCAGGCGTCAATCCCGCTAACCGCCGAAGAGGCCAATGCCCTGGGCAACCTGCTGGGCGGCCAACGCCTCGCCATGCAGCTTGCCGAGGCCCACCGGGAGGTCCCGGGCATCGTCACCCGCCAGTTCTCAATTGGCGCCGACTCGCCGTTCCAAGGCCAGCCCATGGGCAAGGCCTGCATCCGCACCCGGAGCGGCGCCTCCATCGTGGCGATCATGCGCGAAGGCGAGGTTCTCCCGTCACCGGGACCCGACGTCGTCCTGCACACCGGCGATCTTCTAGTCGCCGTCGGAACGCAAGAGGGCCTGGACGCGGCAGCCGGCATCCTGCGCAACGGCTGACGGCATGGACCCGTTGGCTCTGGCGCTCATCGAGTTGGGGGCAGTCGTGTTCTGCCTCGGCTTGCTGGCCAGGCTAGCCGGTCGGATCCGGATGTCCCCGATACCCCTGTACCTCCTGGGCGGGTTGTTCTTCGGTTCCTCCGGCATTATCAAAATGGACGGGATGCACGAGTTCACGCACATCTCCGGGGAAATCGGCGTGATCCTCCTGCTGCTTATGCTCGGCTTGGAATATTCGGCAGGGGAGCTGGTGACGGGCCTTCGCCGGTCCTGGCGGGCGGGCATCCTGGATCTGGTGCTCAATTTCCTCCCGGGCGCGGGGCTGGCACTCTTCCTTGGCTGGGGCCCGATCGGTGCCATGGTCATGGGGGGCGTGACCTACATTTCCTCATCGGGCATCGCGGCCAAGGTCATCACCGACCTTGGCAGGATCGGCAACCGGGAAACTCCTGTCATCCTGTCCATCCTGGTCTTCGAAGACCTGGCCATGGCCAT
>JBFGBS010000703.1:0-1591 GCA_041567475.1 Arthrobacter sp. | reverse complement strand
TCGTCGTCCGGGTCCTGCAGGTCAACGCCCATCAAATGTTCGTAGGCGCCCCGCAACCGGCCGGGAATCGCTCCGAACGGTGTCGCGGTAACGATCAGCAGGGAGGTGAAGGCGAGCAGGCTGTATACGACCAGCGGGACGGCCGCGTGGATCAGGGCCAGCGGGGTCGCCGCGAGGTAGCCGAGCATCCCGCCCGCGCGCCGGAGCCCGTCGAAGCCGTCGGCGACGTCGGGCTGGCCGCCGATGATGTGCGCCAGGCCGGAACCGGCAAGGACCATCACGAGGAATCCGATGCCGATCCGGTTGTTGCCGCGCCCATCCAGCGGCTGGCGGAACAGCCGGACAGCGCACACGAAGAGCATCAGCGGCAGCAGCAGGGACATCCAGCCGAACGTTCCGTTGACGACGGCGTGGACGCCGTCCGGGAACCATCCGGTGAGTCCCCACCAGGCAAACGTGGCGATGAAGATGCCGAGCGCGAGGTTGAAGAGGGCGGCGCCGTCACGGCGGTCCTCGGGTTCCACGTCGCTGACATCGGAGCCGATCCTGCGGACGCCTGCCCCCAGCATGTGCCCGATACCCAGCCAGACACCGGAGAGGGCGCGAACCGGCCAGGGCTTCTTCGATTCGACGGCGGGCAGCTGCCGGGTCCTGGCGGTGCTGGCGGCCCCCCTTGGCCGGCTGGATTTGGATGCAGCGGTGCCGGAGCTCCGACTCGCAGAACTGCTGGATTTGCCGCTTGAGTTGCCTCTAGGCGCGGGGGAGGTACGTGTCGCCATACCCGCCACGGTACCGGACGCGGGGACCAAAGCCCCGGATTTCCGGGCCTCCCGGTGCCATGTTGCAGGCAGCAAGAAGGCCTCCCCGCCTGCCGCCGCCACGTGGCGGGGCCGGCCGGGAGGCCTTCCTTCAGTGCTGCCTACGCTTCCAGGACCACCGGGATGATCATGGGCTTGCGGCGGAGCTTACGGTTGACCCACGTGCCGACCACGCGGCGGACGACCTGCTGCAGCTGGTGCGTCGTGTGGTCAGAGCGGTTCTGGACGGCTTCTTCAAGCGCGGCATTGATCTTCGGGATGATCTCATCGAAGACGGAGTCGTCCTCGGCCACGCCGCGGGCATGGATTTCGGGTCCGGAGACGACCTTGCCGGTGGCCCGGTGGATGACCGTGATGATGGAGATAAAGCCTTCATCGCCAAGGGTCTGGCGGTCCTTGAGGTCGGCGTCGGTGATTTCGCCCACACTGGAGCCGTCCACGTAGACGAACCCGACCTCGACCTGGCCCACAATGTCTGCCTGGTGGTCGTGCAGGTCGACGACGGTGCCGTTGTCCGCGAGCAGGATGCTCTCTTCCGGGACACCGGATTCGAAGGCGATTTTGCCGTTGGCGATCAGGTGCCGGGTTTCGCCGTGCACCGGCATCGCGTTGAGCGGCTCGAGGATGTTGTAGCAGTAGAGCAGTTCACCGGCGGCAGCGTGGCCCGAGACGTGGACCTTGGCGTTGCCCTTGTGGATGACGTCCGCGCCGAGCTTGAGGAGGCCGTTGATAATGCGGTAGACGGCGTTCTCGTTGCCCGGAATCAGGCTGGA
>JBFGBS010000702.1:0-1605 GCA_041567475.1 Arthrobacter sp. | reverse complement strand
GTGGGCAGCGGCACGGAGTTCGATTCCCTGCACATCCCGGGCTCGTACCACGTGCCTCTGCCCATGCTGAGCGAGCACGCCGGTGAATTTGCCTCGAAAATGGGAGCCCGCACGGTGTTGGTCTGCCGGTCCGGCACCCGGGCCGACGAGGCCCGCAGGCACCTGGAGGCTGCAGGATTCCCGGCCGTGTTCGTCCTGGCCGGGGGAGTCCCCGCCTACGCCGCCGCCGGCGGCGACGTCGTCCGCGGACGCACCCCCTGGGCTATGGAACGCCAGGTCCGCATGGCGGCCGGCTCCCTCGTGCTCGCCGGTCTTGTGGGCAGGACGCTCCTCTCCCCGAAGCTCGGTCTGGTGGCCGGTGGCGTTGGTGCCGGGCTGACGTTGTCCGCTGCCACCAACAGCTGCGCCATGGGCCGGGTGCTGGCCGCGATGCCCTGGAACCGCTCGGCCAATGACCCGACGCCCGCCCAGGCGCTGAAGAACCTCGGCGCCCGGGCATGATCGTCTCCGCGGCCGGGTTCGGACTGATCGTTGGCGCCTTGCTGGGCCTGGTCGGCGGTGGCGGGTCGATCCTGGCCGTCCCGGCCCTGGTTTACGGTGTCGGGCTGCCGCTGGCCGCGGCAATCCCGACGTCGCTGGTCGTTGTCGGCGCCTCCTCCGCGGTCGCGGTCCTGCCCCGGCTCCGCTCCGGGGTGAACTGGCGTCTGGCGTTCATTATCGGCGCCGCCGGAACGCTGACGGCCTACCTGGGGGCGATGGTCAACCGGCTTCTGGACCAGAAAATCCTGCTGCTGGCCTTCGCCGCCATTATGGTGTTTGCCGGAATCCGGATGCTGATGCCGTCCAAGTCCGACGGCGGCTCCTGCGCGCTTCCCGACGGCGGGATCAACTGGCGCCGCTGCCTGCCCAAAGCCATCGCCACCGGCGCCGTCGTCGGGTTCCTGACCGGCCTGCTCGGGGTCGGCGGCGGCTTCCTGATTGTGCCGGCGCTGACCCTGATTCTGGGCCTTCCGATGGCGGCGACGGTGGGGACATCCCTCGTGATCATCGTGATCAACTCAATCGCCGGATTCGCCGCCCACCTGGGAAACCTGCAGATCGACTGGGGCGTGACCGCGGCATTCGCGCTGGCCGCCATGGCCGCGTCCGTCGCCGCCGGGCGGATTCGGCCGCAGGATTCCGGACCGTGCCCTCGAGCGCAGCTTCGCGATCCTGGTCCTCGTGATCGCGGTGTTCGTCGCAGTGCAGGCACTGCTGTCCTGACAGCCACGCCACCGGCGCTCCGCGCCGGGACAGCCCGCCGAGACAGGTTTGCCGGGCGCCGCGCCTAGGAGAACGGAGGGCGCGGCGGCATAAGCCGCCGCTGCTTCGCCGTCGGGAACTGCTGACGAGCCGACGACAGCGCAGCCCGGGAGATCACCACTGTGCGGACCCCGGGCGTGAGCCCGAGATCCGCCTCAAGCACGCCCATGGGGCCCACCAGCAGGCTATGACCCACCGAGATCGGCGGCGCCTGGCACGGCGCAGCCACATACACTCCGTTTTCGATGGCGCGCGCCGCATTAAGCGCGAGCCATTGCCCGGTTTTGTGCTCGCCCGGGACCC
>JBFGBS010000701.1:0-1609 GCA_041567475.1 Arthrobacter sp. | reverse complement strand
TGCCATGACAGAGGTACAAGGGCATCACGCAGCAGTAGTCACCGGCGCCAGCACCGGAATCGGTGCCGCCACCGTGCGGGCGCTCCGGGCGGCGGAGTGGACGGTGTACGCCGTCGCCCGCCGCGCGGACAGGCTGGCGGCGCTCGCCGCGGAAACCGGCGCCGTAGCCATCCCGGCCGATGTAACCGACGACGCCGACGTCGCACGTCTTGTGGACGAAGTCAGCCGCGCCGGCGGCGCCGACACCCTCATCAACATCGCCGGCGGCGCCCGCGGCGCAGACCATATCGGCTCCGCGAAAACGGAGGACTGGGAATGGATGTTCCAGGTCAACGTCCTGGGCAGCATGAAGCTGATCCGGGCGTTCCTTCCCATGCTGCGCGCCTGCGGTGAGGGCACCGTCCTGAACCTGACCTCGACGGCGGCCCTGGCCGCCTACGAAGGCGGTGGCGGCTACAACGCCGCAAAGGCGGCCCAGCAGGCCCTCACCGGCGCGCTCCGGCTCGAGGAAGCCGAAAATAACATCCGGGTCATCGAAGTGGCTCCCGGCATGGTCCGGACCGAGGAATTCGCTCTCAACCGCCTCGGCGGCGACCCGGAAGCGGCCGCCAAGGTCTACCAGGGCGTTGAGAAACCCCTGACCGGCGCCGATGTCGCAGACGTCATCCGCTACGCCGTCACGGCCCCGCACCACGTGAACCTGGACCAGATCATCGTCCGGCCGGTGGCGCAGGCCGCCAATTTCAAGGTCATCCGCAAGAGCTAGGCCCGCCGTCCAGGGAATATCCCGCGGCCAGCCCTGTTGAGAACACCATGACGCTTATCCCCACACAGCACACGCCCGCGCTCGCCCTCGACCTCGTTGGCGGCTGCACCACCAAGGACCTGAACCTGGGGACCGGCGCCGACGGCCGCTTCAGCCTGGTCGTGTTTTACCGCGGCCTGCACTGCCCCATCTGCCGTAAGCAGCTCACCGAACTGGACAAGCGCCTCGATGAGCTCAAGGACGCCGGCATCGGCCGCGTCGTCGCCGTCAGCATGGAGACGCCCGAACGCAGCGCCGAGGTCGTCGAAAAGTGGCGCCTGAACAACCTGCCCGTCGCCCACGGACTGAGCGAAGCCTCGGCCCGCGAATGGGGACTGAACCTGTCCAAGGCCATCAGGGACAGCGAGCCGGACCTGTTCAGCGAACCCGGCGTCTTCGTCCTCGACGACGACGGCAGCCTCTTCTGGTCCAGCACCGCCACCATGCCGTTCGGCCGCCCGGCCCTGGATGACATCATGGCCGGCCTGCGCTACGCCCAGGAACACGACTACCCGGCCCGCGGCGCCGCCTAAGCCGCACGCCAAGCCGCAGGCGGACCGGCGGGGTCCGTCCCGCCGCGGGTTGCGGGGCGGACCGCGGGAGCCGCTAGACTTGAAGGACCAGCGTTGACCCGGCCATCACCGGTGAGCTTCCGGAAGAAAACCGCACACCATTCCGGTGTGCAGTGAGTAGAACCGGACGGGTAAGCCCGTCACAGCAGTAATGAGCGGCCGATGCCGGAGCAGCTCCTGGTCACAGGGGAGCGCCGGTGGCGGTAAGTGAGGTGGTACCGCGGTGCCGGTG
>JBFGBS010000700.1:0-1611 GCA_041567475.1 Arthrobacter sp. | reverse complement strand
CGGCGGCATGCTGGACGTCTTCCCGCCGACCGAGGACCACCCCGTCCGGGTGGAGTTCTTCGGCGATGAGGTGGAGCAGATGCGCTGGTTCGCCGTCGCCGACCAGCGCTCCCTCAGCGCACCAGGCGTGCACCATCCGAGTACGCTTCATGCCCCGCCGTGCCGTGAAATCCTCATCACCCCCTCGGTGATGTCCCGCGCCGCGACGTTGAAGTCCCAGCTGCCCGCGGCGGCGGACATGCTGGAGAAGATAGCCGGCGGGATCGCCGTCGAGGGCATGGAATCCCTCGCTCCCGTGCTGGTCGACGCCATGGTCCCGTTCCTGGACCAGCTTCCGGCCGGATCCATCTCCGTCGTGATCGAGCCGGAGAAAGTGCGGGCCCGGGCCCACGACCTTGCCGCGACCAACGAGGAATTCCTCGAGGCCGCCTGGTCCACCGCCTCCGACGGCGGCACCGCGCCGCTGGCGCTGGACGCGGTCCTTGGCGTCGAGGCCTCCGCGGCGCTGCACTCGGCCAGTTTCCGGTCCCTGACCGAAACCCGCACCACCGCCCTGGCCCACGGGGTGTCCTGGTGGTCCATCAGCTCGCTGGCCACCGATGAAGAACTCATGCCCGACGTCGACGTGCTGAACCTGCACGCCCGCGAACCGCGCGGCTACCAGGGCGACGTCGCCGAGATGATGGACTTCATCGGTTCCCGCGTCCGGGAGCAGTGGCGGATTGTGGTGGTCACCGAGGGCCCGGGGCCGGCGCAGCGCCTCGCCGAGCTTTTCCACGACGCCGACATCCCCTGCTCGCGCGTTGACTCGCTCGAAAAAGAGCCGCAGGCCGGACTGATCGAAATCACCTGCGCTGCCGCGGGCCGCGGTTTTGTGCTCGACCCGCTTAAGCTCGCCCTCCTGACCGAGGCCGACCTGCTCGGCCGGACCTCGGCCGGATCCACGAAGGACATGCGCCGGATGCCCTCGAAGCGGCGCAACGCCGTCGATCCGCTCCAGTTGCTCGCCGGTGACCACGTGGTGCACGAACAGCACGGCATCGGCCGGTTCGTGGAGCTGATCCAGCGCAAGGTCGCCGGCGGCGGTGACGGGGTCCGGGAATACCTCGTGCTCGAATACGCGCCCGCCAAACGCGGCGGGCCCGGAGACCGGCTCTTTGTGCCCACCGACCAGCTGGACCAGGTCACCCGGTACGTCGGCGGCGACGCCCCGGTGCTGAGCAAAATGGGCGGCGCGGACTGGGCCAGCACCAAGTCCAAGGCGCGCAAGGCCGTCAAGGAAATCGCGGGCGAGCTGATCCGGCTGTACTCGGCCCGGATGGCGTCCCGCGGGCACGCCTTCGGGGCCGACACCCCGTGGCAGCGCGAACTGGAGGAGGCGTTCCCTTATGTCGAGACTCCCGACCAGCTGACCACCATCAACGAGGTCAAGGCCGACATGGAGCGCGAGATCCCGATGGACCGGCTCATCTCCGGCGACGTGGGCTACGGCAAGACCGAGATCGCGGTCCGGGCCGCCTTCAAGGCGGTCCAGGACGGCAAGCAGGTGGCCGTGCTCGTGCCGACCACCCTGCTCGCCCAGCAGCACTACGAGACGTTCACCGAACGCTT
>JBFGBS010000699.1:0-1612 GCA_041567475.1 Arthrobacter sp. | reverse complement strand
TCGAGAACCTGCACATCCGCGGCTCCTACAACGTCCCGCTGCCGCTGCTCTCGGAGCACACCGACGAACTCGCCGCCCGGCTCGGCAGCCGCGTGGTCCTGGTCTGCCAGTCCGGGGCCCGGGCCGAGCAGGCCCGCCAGCGCCTCGGCACCGCCGGCATCGACACCGCGCACGTCCTCACCGGCGGGGTGCCGGGCTTCGCCGCCGCCGGCGGCGACGTGGTCCGCGGCAAGACCCGCTGGGACCTCGAACGCCAGGTCCGCCTGGCCGCCGGCTCCCTCGTGGTCCTGGGCCTGGCCGGCGGGAAATTCGTCTCGCCCAAGATCACCCTGCTCGCCGGCGCGATCGGCGCCGGCCTGACCTTCTCCGCCGCGACCAACACCTGCGCCATGGGCCAGGCCATCGCCGCGATGCCCTGGAACAAAACCGCCCAGGAACCCACCCGCGAATCCGCCATCCTCCAACTCCCTGCACCCGCCGCAGGTAATGACGCCGCAGAAACCGAAGCCGCAAGGAAAAACGGGGCTGCCGCATGACCGCCACCCTCATTCTTGTCCTTGCCCTGTCGGTCGTCGTCGGGTTGTCGCTCGGCGTCCTCGGCGGCGGAGGTTCAATCCTGACCGTTCCGATCCTGGTGTACGTTGCCGGATTCGAGGCCAAGGAAGCGATCGCCGCGTCGCTCTTCGTCGTCGGCGTCACCTCTGCAGTCAGCGTCATCAGCCACGCCCGCGCGGGCCGCGTGATGTGGCGGACCGGCCTCGTCTTCGGCGCCGCGGGCATGGCCGGCGCCTTCGTCGGCGGCCTGCTCGGCGGGAAGATCCCCGGCCAGATTCTCCTAGTCGCCTTCGCACTGATGATGGTCGCGACCTCCGTCGCCATGATCCGCGGGAGGAAGAAACCCGCCGGAGACGGCTCCGGCACACCGGAAAAGCACGAGCTGCCCATCGGCCGCGTCCTGCTCGACGGCGCCGTGGTCGGCCTGGTCACCGGCCTCGTCGGCGCTGGCGGCGGCTTCCTCGTGGTCCCCGCCCTGGCACTGCTTGGCGGACTGCCCATGTCCGTTGCCGTGGGAACTTCCCTCGTGGTCATCGCGATGAAATCCTTCGCCGGGCTTGCCGGGTACCTCACCAGCGTCGAGCTGGACTGGGGACTGACCCTGGCCGTCACCGCTGCCGCCATCGTGGGTACCCTGATCGGCTCGAAAGTCTCCGGCCGCATCCCCGAGACGGCCCTGCGTAAGGGATTCGGCTGGTTCGTCCTGGCCATGGGCACCTTCGTGCTCACCCAGCAGGCTCCCGCCGACATCCGCGGCCTCGTCTTTGCAGCCGTCGTAGTCCTGGCCATCGCCGGGGCCGTCGTCTGCCGGCTCCTCGTCGCCTCCTGCCCGCTGCGCAAATCCGACCGCGAGGCCCAGCCAACACCGGTCTCATCCTGACTTGAAATATACCCCCTGGGGTATTACCGTTGGTGGTAGTTCACGGGGACAGGATCCCCGCCCGACCCGCTTTTTTTGAAGGAGACTTGTATGCTTCTGGAACGCATTTACGATGAAGACCTCGCCCAGGCCAGCTACCTGATCGGCTGCCAGCGCAAGGGCGAGGCCGTCGTCGTC
>JBFGBS010000698.1:0-1614 GCA_041567475.1 Arthrobacter sp. | reverse complement strand
TCTCTGAGAAGCATTGGTCGCTGGGGTCAATGTGGACGACGTGAGTGGGGGCACCACGGTGCAATCGGTCGAGCGCAAGACGCATTCTGAATTCCGCCCGGGGAACGGCGGGACGGGCCGAGTCGGCCCGCGCCGCGGCAAGGCCCGTGAACGGGGAGCGTCCGCCGTTATTGTCGCCTTGCTGGTCCCGGCGATCTTCGCCGCGGCAGCCATGACCATCGACCTTGGCCGGCTGATCAACGACCGGCAGGCCTTGAGTAACGCCCTCGACGCCGGCGCCCTCGGGGGGGCTTATCTGCTGCCCGGCGATCCGGCCGGTGCCAGGGACGCCGGGGTGGCCTTGGCCAAAGCCAATGACCCCGCAGCCAACCCCGTGGCGGTTTTCTGGTGCGTCATCGCCTCCACAGGGGCTTCCAAAACCCCGGACACCAGCCAGATCCCCAGCGTCTGCAACCCGGGTTCGACGGCCGGGGCCAAGTGTGACGAGAACATCTGCGCGATCCCCTGCGCCACGGGCAGCGGTAATTCGTGCAACACGATGACGCTGACAGCAGACAAGGACGTGCCCTTCGCCGTTGCCCCGGCGATCGGCGTCAACGTGGGAAATACCGGGTCGTTGTCCTCCAGTGCGTGTGTAGGGTCGTGCGGCAAGACGGTTCCCAACCCCATGGACGTTGTTCTGGTCGGCGACCGGACCGGCAGTATGTCCGACTCTGACCGCAACGCGATGGTTGCCGGAATCAAGTCCACGTTGCAGACCATGACCAAGGAACAGAAGTACGTCTCGCTCGGCACCATCCACAAGAGCAAACCCACCGCGGGCTGCGCCACGGAACCGAACGGAGACGCTCTTACGCCCGCCACCGGGTCCTGGATTCCCGTGCCCTTCTCGAACGACTACACGCTGGCGCCGGCGTTTCCGGGGGCAACGCCGGACCTGAACAACTCCAGCACCCTCGTCCAAGGTCTGAACTGCCTCAAGAAATCCAGTAAAGGCACCTACCTGGCGGCACCGATGAAAGCCGCGGCACGGTATGTGCTCGGGCTCGAACCAAACAACCTCGCTCTGCTGCCGGCCCGCTCGCAGACGGCAAAGAAAGCCATCATCTTCGAAACCGACGGTGAACCGAACGAAACTGCGCTGCCTGGTACGACGTCGTTGGCGGATCCCGTCGATCTTGGCGCCAGCAACGGGACCACGGCGTGCAACAACCTGAAGACTGTCGCGGCCAACGCCAAAGCGCAGGGCGTTCTCATCGTGACGGTGGCGTTCGGGGACGCCAACACCAAGTTGTGCGCATCTGGCGGTGAGCCGGTGCGCCAGGTCCTCGCAGCCGCTGCCTCGCCGGACACGCAGGGCAACGCCAGCACCGCGGACAACGCCTGCTCCACCGCAGCGGAGCGCTCGGCTGAAAACTCTGACGGGGACTTTTTCTTCTGCGCCGCGACCGGCTCGGAACTCGGCGCGATCTTCGTGGCCGCGGTCAACGCCGTCAGCCCGAACACCCGGCTGATCCGGATCCCCGCCTAGCAGTCCGGGAGGGCGCCGCCGGGTGCTAATGTCTCTGGAGATCAACAACGAGTCCCGACACCCCGTACACCCACGGGTACGGC
>JBFGBS010000697.1:0-1615 GCA_041567475.1 Arthrobacter sp. | reverse complement strand
TGCACGGCGCCGTCGTCGTCTCCCCTGCGGAACAATTGCCGGTCCGCATCCGGGGTGCCGAGCTGGGCGAGCCGGTTGCGGCCGGCAGCCCAGACAGCAAGGTGTCCGCCCGCGGAGTGGCCCAGCGCGACAACCCGGTCCAGCTGCAGCGCGTGTTCACCGGCGATGTCGGCGAGCTTGTCGATGCCGGCCAGTACATCCTCGAACGTGTGCGGCCAGCCGCCGCCGTTGCCTGCCCGCCGGTACTCGAGGTTCCAGGCCACCATGCCATGCGCGGCGAGGTCCTTGGCAATCGGCTCGCCGAGCTCGGCTCCGTACTGCGAGCGCCAGTAGCCGCCGTGGATGACAACCACCACGCCGCGGCGCGGTGCGCTCTCGGGCAGGAAAAGTTCGCCCCATTGGCTGGGATGGTCACCGTAGTGGTATTTGTGCCGCTTCACGCTGTCCTCCTTGGGGCCCGGGGAACACCCGGCGGAGACTGCCCCCAACATCCCCGCCGCTGCCGCTGCGATCAGATCGCGACGCCGCAGATCAGACATGGGTTGAGCCTACCGTGACAGTCGGACCTGCGCCGTAAGCTGGACGCATGGCGAGCAATTGGGACAGTCTGGACTCCGGCCTGCGCAAGTCCGTGCAGGAAAATGTGGAACTCTATGAGCGGATCCGCCCGGCGCTGAAACTGGTCACTCGGGAAGTGCTGCTCACCCTGCGGACCATGCTCAAGGGCACGGAGGTCACGCCCCTGTTCGTCACCGGCCGCACCAAGACGGTGGAGTCGTTCCGGGAGAAGATTTCCCGGACGGAAGAGGCCCTGGAACCGGGCGGCCCGCGGGTCCTGAAGTTCCCGGACCCGTTCCGCACGCTCAATGACATGGTGGGCATCCGTGTCATCACGAAGCTGCCGGCGGAAAATGCCGCCGTGGCCAACCTCATCAAACGCCAGCGCCAGCTCTTCGACTGCCGCGGCGACCGTGAGAAGGACATCGGTTCCATCGAATCCGGAACCTATGGCTATTCGAGCCGGCACTTGATTCTGCGGACGATCCAGAATGAGGCGGTCAAGGACTACCAGCTGTCGTTCAACCCGGAGGTCCCCGCCAACGGATCGTACTTCTTCGAGTGCCAGATCCGCACCGTCTTCGCGCATGCGTGGAGCGAGATCGAGCATGACATCCGCTTTAAGGCCGAGGACCCCCGCGCCTGGACCCCGCATTTCGACCGCCAGTTCACCGCCACTGCAGCCATGCTGGAAACGGTGGAAGGCGCGTTCTCGGACCTTCACGACCGCTACGAGGAGGTCCGCAGCTTCTGGGACATGGACGGCGAGGGCGCCGCGCCGCTGACGCCCAACCGGATCCGCGATGTCTGGCGGGCCCTACTCCCGCATGTGGACCGCAAGGTCGATGATGATTGGGGCTGGGCGGCCGAACTCATGGCCGCCCACGGCCTCAACCAGACCGTCCAGCTTGCCGGGCTGCTGACTGCCAACCGGATCACCGAGGTCCGGAAGGCCTTGGACCACCGTTACTCCCCCGGCCCGGACCGGCTGCTCGACGACCTGCTGCTCTGGCAGTACGGCACGGTCCACATCGACCTCACGGCGGAGCCCTTCGAC
>JBFGBS010000696.1:0-1618 GCA_041567475.1 Arthrobacter sp. | reverse complement strand
GGGCGCCGGGCTAGCCGGGGTGCTGGGTTCGCTGGCGTCCCTGATCGCGGTCGAGGCAGGCTGTGAGGCCGCCATCGCTGCGGCGCTCGGCACGTCCGCCGACGCGGTCGTCGTGGAAGGCGCCGGCGCCGCCGCAACGTCGCTGCGGCTGTTGAAGGACGCCGACGCCGGACGCGCCGCGCTGCTGCTGGCCGATGCCCCGTCCGAGGCCTTGGCCGATGCTCCGTCCGATGACCCGGCCGCGGCCGTGGCCGGGGCGCAGAGTTCCCGCCCTGCCGGGAGCCTTCCCGCCGGAGCCCGCTGGGCGGCATCGCTGGTCTCCGTGCCGGAACCGGCCGACGCGTCCGGGGCCCTGTCCGCACGGCTCCCGCTGGACCGGTTGCTGGCCGGCGTCGCCGTCGTCGACGGACTGGACGCCGCGGCGCAGCTGATCGCGGCACGCCCGGACCTGACCGCCGTCACCACGGCCGGGGACGTCTTCACCGCCCTCACGGTCCACGGCGGCTCCGCCACGGCCCCGTCGTTGCTGGAAGTCCAGGCCGCCGTGGACGACACCGCGGCACGGCTCGCCACGGTCACGGCCGAACTCGAACGGAACCGGTTCGCGCTCTCCGCCGCCACAGCCCGGCGCACCGAAGCCCAGCACCGGGCAGACGCCGCCCTGGACAAACTCCACGACTCCGACGCCAAGCTCGCCGCGGTCGCCGAACGCCTCGGCCACCTGAACTCCATGCTGCGCAGTGCCGTCGCCGAAAGCGGACGCCTGGCCGCCTCGCTGGCCAAGGCCGAAGCGAACCTCAGCGCCGGGCAGGAGGCCCTGGCCGCGATCACGGCACGGCTGGCCGCGGCCCAGGACGCCCCGGCGGACGAGGAACCGTCCCCGCAGCACCGGGACGCCCTCGCGCTGGCCGCCGCGCAGGCCCGGGCCGCCGAAATGGAGGCCCGGCTGGCCCTGCGCAGCGCCGAGGAACAACTGAGCGCCACCCGGAACCGCGCCGCCGCCCTCGAACGTGCGGCCGCCACCGAGCGCCGGGCCCGGGAAGAGGCCGCCGAGCGGGCGCGCCGGCGCCGTCTCCAGGCGCGCCGGGCCGCCGCCGTCGCGGCCGCCGTGGACCGGGCCGCCGGTTTCCTCGATGTCTCCGTGGATCTGGCCGGCGCCGAGCGTGACAGCGCCGAGGCCCGCCGGGACCACGTGGACCGGGAACTGGCCGAACTACGCACCGCCAACGACGCCCTGGCCCGCGAACTGGCCGAGCTGACCGACTCGGTGCACCGCGATGAACTTGCCCGCACCCAGCAGCGGCTCAAGATCGAGGCCCTGGAACTCAGGAGCGTCGAGGAGCTCGGCCTGACAGCGGACCAGCTCGTCGCCGACTTCGGTCCGGACCAGCCGGTGCCCGTGCCGGCCGCAGACACCGGCGGCGCCGGGGACAAATGGGCCGCCCTGCACGTACCGGTCGACGCGGCGGGCCACGAAATCCCGGCGGGCGCCCCGTACGTCCGGGCGGAACAGGAAAAGCGGCTCCGGCAGGCCGAACGTGATCTCGCGGCGCTGGGCCGGGTCAACCCGCTGGCGCTGGAGGAATTTGCCGCCCTGGAGGAACGCCACCAGTTCCTC
>JBFGBS010000695.1:0-1619 GCA_041567475.1 Arthrobacter sp. | reverse complement strand
TCCCCGGCGTGGCCGCGCAGATCAACGCCTTTAACTTCCCGGTCTGGGGCATGCTCGAAAAACTGGCTCCGGCCTTCCTCGCCGGCGTTCCCACCATCGTCAAGCCCGCCACCCCCACCGGCTACGTGGCCGCGGCCGTGGTCAAGGCGATTGTCGAGTCCGGGATCCTGCCCAACGGCTCACTGCAGCTCGTGTCCGGCTCGGTCCGGACGCTGCTGGACCACCTCGACTACCGCGACCTCGTCGCCTTCACCGGCTCCGCGTCGACCGCCAACACCCTGAAATCGCACCCGAACGTGGTCACAGGCGGCGTCCGCTTCACCTCGGAAACCGACTCGCTCAACGCCGCCATCCTGGGCCCGGACGCCGTCAAGGGCACGCCGGAGTTCGACGCCTTCATCAAGTCCCTCGTCACCGAGATGACCGCCAAGGCCGGCCAGAAGTGCACATCCATCCGCCGCGCGATCGTGCCGCAGGACCTCGTCGCCGACGTCGTTGCCGCCGTCGGCGAGCGGATCGCCGAACGCGTGGTCCTGGGGGATCCCCGCGCCGAGGGCGTCACCATGGGCGCCCTCGCGTCCCGGGAACAGCTCGCGGACGTCCGGGCCGCCGTCCAGTCCATGCTCGACGCCGGCGGCGAGCTCGCCTACGGCACGCTCGATTCGCCCTCGGTCACCCGCGCGGACGGGAGCACCGGCGTCGTCGACGACGGCGCGTTTATGTCCCCGGTGCTGCTGAGCTGGGCGGATCCGGAAGCCGACGAGGTCCACTCGCTGGAGGCCTTCGGCCCGGTTTCCTCCGTGCTCGGCTACACCGATCTGGCCGATGCCGTCCGCCTCGCCGCCCGCGGCGGCGGTTCGCTCGTGGCCTCGGTCTGCACCAACGATCCGGACGTGGCCCGGGAGCTGGTCACCGGCATCGCCGCCCACCACGGCCGCGTGCTGATGCTCAACCGTGAGGACGCGCGCAGCTCCACCGGCCACGGCTCCCCGGTGCCGCACCTGGTCCATGGCGGACCGGGCCGGGCCGGCGGCGGCGAAGAGCTCGGCGGCATCCGCTCGGTCATGCACCACATGCAGCGCACCGCCATCCAGGGCTCGCCGAACATGCTCACCGCCGTCACCGGCCTCTGGCACACCGGCGCGGACCGGAATTTCACGCTCGAGACCGAGGGCCGGCACCCGTTCCGGAAGTCGCTGAGCACGCTGCACATCGGCGACGCCGTCCGCTCGGACCTGCGCGAAGTCTCCCTCGAGGAGATCACGGCGTTCGCGGACTCCACCGGCGACACCTTCTACGCCCACACCAACCAGGACGCGGCCGCGGCCAACCCGTTCTTCCCCGGCATCGTGGCGCACGGCTACCTGCTGCTGTCCTGGGCCGCCGGGCTGTTCGTGGATCCGGCACCGGGTCCCGTGCTGGCCAACTATGGCCTGGAGAACCTGCGCTTCATCACTCCGGTGGCGGCCGGGGATTCCGTCCGGGTCACGTTGACGGCCAAGAAGATCACGCCGCGCGAAACCGACGAGTACGGCGAGGTTGCCTGGGATGCCGTCCTGACCAACCAGAACGACGAGATCGTGGCAACCTACGACGTCCTGACCCTCGTCGAAAAATAG
>JBFGBS010000694.1:0-1619 GCA_041567475.1 Arthrobacter sp. | reverse complement strand
TCCTGGATGACTACTTTGACGAGCACAACGACATCGGGACGGGCCCGGACGCACGCGGCCCCGGGCTGCTGATCATCACCGAGGAACCCGGGGTCTGGAAGGTCCGGCAGATCTTCGACGATCCGGCCCGCAACCACGACTGGGGCATGTCCGCGGAAGTCGATCTGGCGGCATCGGACGAGTCCGGTACCGCGGTGGTGCGGATCATCGACGTCAACCGCCTCTAACCGTGCCGGTGCGCCGGTAACATCGGAGCATGAGTGTAATTCGCCCGGCTACGGCAGCCGATGTCCCCGCAATCCTGCAAATGATCCATGACCTGGCCCTTTATGAGAAAGAGCCGGACGCCGTCCGGAACACCCCGGAGATGCTCACCGAGGCACTCTTCGGCGCGAACCCGCGGGTCTTCGCGACCATGGCCGAGAACGCGGCGGGCGACGTCCAGGGCTTCGCCTTGTGGTTCCTGAATTACTCCACGTGGGAAGGCGTCCACGGCATCTACCTGGAGGACCTCTACGTGATGCCGGAAGCCCGCGGCGAAGGACACGGCAAGGCGCTGCTGCAGCACCTCGCCGCGACCGCCGTCGAACGCGGGTACGCCCGGGTCGAATGGAGCGTCCTGGACTGGAACGAGCCTTCGATCAACTTCTACCGGAGCCTCGGCGCCGGCCCCATGGATGGCTGGTCCACGTTCCGGCTCACCGGCGACGCGCTGGCGTCCTTCGGCGACGCCCGTCCGGTCCTGGCCGGTGGCTGAACGGCCCGAGGCCGGCCCTCCCGTCACCGACATTGCCGACGTTGCCGACACCGTGTTGCCGCACGTCGATTTGCCCATGACCGGACTCCCCGCTGCCGGCCGGCTGGACGCCGGGAGCACCGTCCCGCACATCGTCCGGGCCCGGCACAGCTACCGCGGCATGCGGACCGTGGAACACTACTTCCGGATCCCGCTGGACCACTTTGGTGCCGGCGCGGCCAGCGGCTCCGGCCGCGGCGCACGCGGCACGGAGACGATCACCGTCTTCGCCCGTGAGTACGTTTCGGCGGAGCACAGCGAGGAGGACGCCGCAGGGCTGCCGTGGCTGCTGTTCCTGCAGGGCGGCCCGGGCGGACGCGGCAACCGGCTGGCGTCCTTGACCGGGTGGACCAAGGCCGCTGCGAAGGACTTCCGGATCCTGATGCTCGACCAACGCGGGACGGGCCTGTCCTCACCGGTGGACCGGAAGACCCTGCCGCTGCGCGGGGACGCCGCGGCCCAGGCCCGGTATCTGGCCCACTTCCGGGCGGACTCGATCGTCGCAGACGCCGAGGCGATCCGTAAGGCCCTGGGCTCTGGCCCGTGGACGGTCTACGGCCAAAGCTACGGGGGCTTCTGCGCCCTGAGCTATCTGTCCTTCGCCCCGGAGGGCCTGCGCGAGGTCCTTGTCACCGGAGGCCTCGCCCCGCTGGCAGGCCCGGCGGAACGGGTGTACCGGGCGACCTTCCAACGGGTCGCGGCCCGGAACGCCGAATACTTCGGCTGGTATCCGGAGGACCGTGCCCTGGTCAGCCGGATCGCAAGCCATCTGCGCGGCACGGCGGAGTTTATGCCCGACGGCGGCCGGCTGACCGTCGAGCGC
>JBFGBS010000693.1:0-1621 GCA_041567475.1 Arthrobacter sp. | reverse complement strand
GACCCCGGTCAAGTTCGGCATTTCCTTTAACCTCACGGCCTTTAACCAGGCCGGCGCGCTGGTCCACGTCTACAAGGACGGCTCGGTGCTGATCAACCACGGCGGCACGGAAATGGGGCAGGGACTGCATACCAAGATGCGCCAGGTCGCCGCGACGGCGCTGGGGGTGCCGCTGGCCGCCGTGCGGCTGGCGCACACACGGACGGACAAGGTGCCCAATACCTCCGCGACGGCGGCCAGCTCGGGCAGCGACCTCAACGGCGGGGCCGTCAAGAACGCCTGCGATCAGATCCGGGGCCGCCTCGCCGATGTGGCCGCCCGCCGGTTGAACATCCATCCCGACGACGTCCGGTTTTCCGCCGGCCAGGTCACCGGCATCGGCTTCGCCGACCAGGTCATTCCGTTCGCGGAGCTGGTCCACGAGGCCTACTTCCAGCGGGTGCCGCTCTGGGCCGCCGGCTACTACCGCACCGAAGGGCTGCACTGGGACAGCGCCCGGATGCAGGGTGAGCCGTTTAAGTACTTCTCCTTCGGCGCCGCGGTGTCCGAGGTGGAGGTGGACGGCTTCACCGGGGCGTACCGGCAGCTGCGCACCGACATCGTCCACGACGTCGGGGACAGCCTGTCCCCGCTGATCGACGTCGGACAGATCGAAGGCGGATTCGTCCAGGGCGTCGGCTGGTTGACGCTGGAAGAGCTGCGCTGGGATGTCTCGGACGGCGAGCAGCGCGGGCGCCTGGCCACCCAGTCCGCCAGCACGTACAAGCTGCCGAGCTTCTCGGAGATGCCGGAAGAGTTCAACGTCCACCTCTTCGAACAGGCCACCGAGAGCGGGGTGGTGTACGGGTCCAAGGCCGTGGGCGAACCGCCGCTGATGCTGGCCTTCAGCGTCCGGGAGGCCTTGCGCGCGGCGGTGGCCGCCTTTGGGGACGGCGGTGCGTCCGTGGAGATCCCCAGCCCGTCCACGCCGGAAGGCATCTTCTGGGCGGTGGAACGTGCCCGGGCCGGCGCACCGGCCCCGGCCGGTCCGGTGCCGGCCGCTCACCCGGCCCCGGCGGTTACCCGTTCGACCGGGAACTGACATGGACTGGTTGCAGGCTCTGCACGGGTTGCGCTCCGAGAACGCGCCGTGCGTCCTGGCCACGGTGCTGGAGGTCCGCGGGCACGCACCCCGGGAGGCCGGAGCCAAGATGGTGGTGGCCGCCGACGCCTCCTGGGGCAGCGTCGGCGGCGGCAATCTGGAGGCCACGGTGATGGACCGTGCCCGTGCCATGATCGCCGCCGGCACGGCGGCCCCCGAGACCCAGGAATTCCGGCTGAACGATAAGGCCCCGGCGGAGCACGGGCGGCAGTGCTGCGGAGGGGTGGTCCGTGTCCTGCTCGAACCGTTTCCTGCCCGGCCCAATGTCGCCATCTTCGGGATGGGCCATGTCGGCCACGAACTCGCCCGGATCCTGTCCCGGCTGCCGCTGCACCTGCACTTGGTGGACAGCCGAGCCGCCCACGTGATCCCGGCCCGGCTCGCCGACGTCACGGAGGGCTCCGCCGGGGTCAGCGCCCGGCACAGCCCCGTCCCGGATTCGGTGCTGGGCGAGCTGCCGGCCGGATCCCACGTGCTGAT
>JBFGBS010000692.1:0-1624 GCA_041567475.1 Arthrobacter sp. | reverse complement strand
CCCGGGAAAGATGTTCGATCATAGGGTTTCAGGCTAGCGTGGCCGGGCCTGCGGTCTTAACCGGCGGCCCGGCAGCCCGGGGCTATCCGCAAGTGATGGTGACCCCGTTGACCTGGTGGACGCCCGGCCCGAGTTCGGCGCATTGCTGCAGCAGGGCCCCAGCCCCGACAATCGCGCCGATGATCAGCAGTGCCATGAGAATCGTCCCGATCGAGCCGATGACGATGCCTGCCACGGCCAACCCGTTCTTCACGTTCACTTTCCGGGACTGCGAGAGGGCGATGATGCTCAGGATCAGGCCGATAACGGTCAGCGGGCCGAGGAGGGACAGGATGAAACCGGCAACCCCCAGGGATTTACCGGGTACCGGTGCCGGGACGTAGCCGGGGGCGGCCGGATACGGTGCGCTTTGTGACACGATTCCTCCTAGATGGGAACAGGGCCGGCCGGGCGCTGTCGGCTCTCCGGATGGCCTGCGGCAGGCCCCTATGTAGCCAGATTAACGGTTTCGGTCCCGGCGGCAAGAGGGTATTTTTTCCGGTGTCCTGCACCCCCGGTCGTGCCGCGGCCGGGGGTCAGAAGAAGTTGGTGTCTCCGGCGTCAGCGTCCGGGTCGGGGTCCACGACGGGGGCCTGCCCGAGTTCCAGGAGCACGTCGTTGATGCTGAGTTGGCCCGCCAGCCGGACCGGATCCTGCCCGGGTGCCGCGGCTGCGCCGGGTGTCTCGGGGGCGGCGGCGGGGGGCATACCCCCGATCCTATGTGCGCAGGAGTCCCGGGCGGCGCCGACACACCTGCACCGCCCGGACCCCGGCTGCCGGCGACGGGTACCGCGGTCAGGCGGCGATTCGACGGCCGGTGAAGGCCAGCAGCCGTTCAAGGCTGCCGGCGGTCTCCGCGGTCGGCTGGATCGCGGCGAAGCTCCCGCCGGCGCGGACCTGCTCCGAGATGGTCTCACCGGCCAGGATCAAAACGTAGTCGGTGAGGACCTCGGAGACTTCAAGCTTCTGTCCACTGGCCTCGGCGAAGTCCCATGCATGCACCAGCAGTTCCAGGTTGACGATGCCGGCGACGACAGTGGCCGGCAGTTCGGCGAAGCCCATGTCGATAGTGCCGTCGAGGCCGCGGCGGGAGAAGGCTTCGATCAGCGGCGTGGCCAAATCGGCGATGCGGCTCTCCGGGCCGGCCTCCTGGTTATTGGTCACCGGAACCCCGAGTGCACCCGCGATGCCGGTGAGTGATGCGGCGAGGTGCTCCAGCAGCTCGTGGGCGGTGAAGTCCTCGCACGGCGTCGGCTTCTCCCGGTCTGCGGGCGTGAGCCGGCGCAGGACGCCCTGCAGGACTGCCAGGGAGGCCTCCGCGGCGCTGAAGTGGTCAAGGGACTGCGGTGCGGCAGCCCATTCGTCGGCTCCGGCGCCTTCCGGGCTGGAGGCCTCGGCGACCAGGCGGTCAAGGTAGTGGTTCCAGCCCTCCGCATGGGCGGCCGCCTGCGCCTCGTTCAGTCCGCCGTGCTCAAGCTTCACCATCGTCCCGTCGGCGTCAGGCTCAAGGGTGATGGTGACCGTCGATGCTCCGGGCGCCGGTTCCATACCGGATTCCCATCCCCAAGTGAACACGATGCGTTTG
>JBFGBS010000691.1:0-1628 GCA_041567475.1 Arthrobacter sp. | reverse complement strand
GGCGACGCGGCCCCCGCGAACTTGCGCAGCGACTCGTAGTCGCCGTTCCAGATGTTGGAGTCACCCGGGAACGGGCCCGTGCTGCTGTACTGCCAGATGCTGTAGGTGGCCCAGCTGGAGGGGACGGGGCCGGCGTTGTCGGTCGGGGCGCCGGGGTAGGCGGCAACCCACAGCGGATAATCGCCGAAACCGGGTGCGGTGCCAAGGCAGTAGTTCCACCAGCCGGTGTTGGTGTAGATCACGGGCAGCCGGCCGGTCAGCGCGAGCATGGTGTCGCCGAAGTCCCGGACCCAGGACCTGAGCTGGGCCGGAGTCATGTCGTAGCAGGTGTTGCCGAACTTGAACCCGTTGATGGTCCGCCCCTCGTAAGGGTTGAACTCGAAGTCCAGGACCGGCGGCATGGTGTAGCCGTCGGCGCTCCAGCCCCCGCCGTTGGCCACGAAGTAGCGCGCCTGGTTGGCGCCCGAGGACCAGTTCGGGATGGCGAAGTGGTAGGCGCCGCGGATCATGCCGACGTTGCGCGATCCCTGGTACTGCGAGGAGAACAGGGGGTTGGTGAAGTAGTTGCCTTCGCTGGCCTTGACGTACGCGAAGCGTGCGCCGCGGTTCCACTCTGTCTGCCAGTTGACGCTTGGCTGGTGGCTGCTGACGTCCAGTCCGTGGACGCCGAAGCTGGGTGACCATGCGGCCTGGGCGGTGAGGGACTGCGTCGCCGCCCGGGCAGCCTTGCCGGCGGGGTCCTGGCCCATCGCGGCTCCGGGGCCGACGGCCACGCCCATGGCGGCCCGGTCGGCGGCGGAGTTGGGGTCCGGTGCTGCCGTGGTGGTCTGTGCCGGCTGGGCGGCCTGGGCGGCGGGGGTGGGCGCCGGAGCCGGCGCGGGTGCCGGCACGGTGGCAGGCTTGGGGGAGACCGTGGGCGTCGCGGTGGGCGTTGCGGCGCCGGGCACTGTGCCGGATGGTGTTGTGCCGGACGGGGTTGTGCCGGCAGGAGTGGCCTTGCTGCCCGTGGGGGCCGGTGAGGCCGCGGGATTCGGTGCCGGCTCGGCAGCCGCCGAGGGGGCCGCGAGGGCGGGCCCGGCCAGCAAGGCGGCGGCCAGTAGGGTGGCCCAGATCCGGCTGCCGGCCTGGTTGCTGTGGGGAAGGGTGGTCCGCTTCATGTTTCGCTCCGGAACGGTGGCGCGCGGTAGGGGCCGCGCCAAATAAGTCTTGTGCCGGGGAATGCCACAGGAGCTGCCCGGGTTAGAGAATGCCTGACTGGTCGCGCCCACCATAACACCGGCAATTGGACGAATCTAGCGATTCAGGTGTTGCTGGTGTGATTGTTGTTATCCCGTTGCGTGACGGGAGGCCGCGGTCGGTGCGGGCGCGCCGCCGTCGGGCCCTGCGGTGACTTCTGCGAAGAGGTGCCGGTGGAACAGTACGCCGGCGACGGCGGTGACCGCCAGGTACGCCACGGTCAGGGCCAGCCATCCCAGCGGCGGTTCCCACTGCGCGGCGCCGAACATGTCCCCACAGTTGGCCTCGTCGAAGATGCCCACCCCGTAGCGGCGCAGGGCGTTGGCGAACACGGCCGTGTGCGCGGCGATGCTCAGGCCGATCACCCAGCCGGCCAGGCGCCGGGCGTAGGG
>JBFGBS010000690.1:0-1630 GCA_041567475.1 Arthrobacter sp. | reverse complement strand
CGCGCCCTGGCGCCAGCACCCACCCCGCAGGAAGGGACAGCCCCATGATCCCCACGGCCGGCAACACCACGTACCGCACCACCGGCGTCGAGGTCCGCGGCGGCACGCTGCACACCGCCATCTGGGGGCCGGCGGATCCGGGGGCCCCCACCGTCCTGGCCGTCCACGGCGTGACCGCCTCGCACAAGGCCTGGCCCTGCCTCGCGGAGGCCCTTCCGGATGTCCGGATCATCGCCCCGGACCTGCGCGGAAGGGGCCGCAGCAACCACCTGCCCGCCCCCTACGGCATGCCCGCCCACGCCGCAGACCTCGCGGCGGTGCTCGCGGAACTCAGCACCGGCCCCGGGGTGGTGGCCGGGCATTCGATGGGAGCCTTTGCCGCCGTCGTGCTCGCAAACCTCTTTCCGGAACGGGTCCGCTCCCTGGTCCTCGTCGACGGCGGGCTGCCGCTGCAGATGCCGGCGGGGCTCTCCGACGAACAGATCGTCGCCGCCGTGCTGGGTCCTGCGGCGGAACGGCTCACCGCGACGTTTCCGGACCGGGACACGTACCGCACGTTCTGGAAGCAGCACCCGGCCTTTGCGGCGGACTGGAGTCCGTTGGTGCAGGACTACGTGGACTATGACCTGACCGGCGAGGAGCCCGTGCTCCGGCCCGCCACGCAGTACCAGGCCATGGCGGAGGACACCGCCGAACTGCACCGCGGTGCGTCGCTGCTGAAAGCACTCGACGAACTCGCTGTCGATACCCGGGTGCTCCGGGCCCCGCGCGGTCTGCTCAATGAGTCCACCGGCCTGTACCCGGCCGGGTATCTCGAAGCGTGGGCGGCCCGGCTGCCGAACCTGAGCGTGACCGAGGTCCCGGACGTCAACCACTACACCATCATCATGGGCGAACCCGGCGCCGCGGCGGTGGCCGCCGAGGTCCGTGCAGCGCTCGCCGGCTAGGCACCGGCCGGCACGCGCCGGTAGACCGAGGTCAGGAACGGAATGAACTCGAGGGCCTTGCCCAGGCGCACGGACGCTGCATGCGTCAGCACACCGTCGTCGAGCCGGTACGTGTGCCGGGCGGTGCCATGATCGCTGCGTCTTTCCACGGTCAGGGTGCCGCCCCGCCAGAGGGCACGCGCCGGAGGTTCCGGCGGCAAGCCCATGCTGTTCACGTGATACCAGAGCACCTCCGGCCGGTCCGGGTCGGTGGTGAAAACGCCGTGCCCCTCCGAACGCGTCCCGTCCGAGTTCGCGTGGCCATAGCTCATGGTCACGGCCAGCCCGGCGACGGCCCGGCTGAACGTGACGTCGGACGGGGCTGTCCGCGCCACGCCCCAGGGTGACGCCTGCCAGTGCGTGGTTCCGGCCCAGTCGCCCAGGAACGCCTGCAGCTCCTCGTACGCACTGCCTGGCACCGGCCGGTCCATGGTTCCTCCCGAGTGGCACTGCCACCGTCGGCAGCGGCGCCCTGCGACTAACGTAGCCCCGGTCATAATGTCCAAACAAGGGCCGGGCCCCGCACCAGGTTGCCGGACCACACCCCGGCTGTCATGCTGGGCCACATCGGTGATTCCGCCGGCAGCACCATGCGGCCCCGTGCCGGCCCGGTGCAACGACAGACGTCAGATAGGTGCACCAGG
>JBFGBS010000689.1:0-1630 GCA_041567475.1 Arthrobacter sp. | reverse complement strand
GACGGCGTGGCTGCCCGGCGGCAGGAGCGGCACCGCCTTGCGGACCGCGTGGTAGGCGGTGAGGCCGGCGTCGGCCAGGGCCGCGATTTCCGCCGGCTGTAGGGACGGGTCCAGTTGCACCACGGACCGGGCGTTGGTGCGCATGAACTCGGCCATGCCGCCGTCGACGTTGAGGCCCGGAAACATCGAATTTTCGCAGTGCGAGTCCTGGCCTGCCCGGCATGGCAGGCATAGTCCGCAGGTAACCAGCGGGTGCATGATGACGGTGTCGCCGGGGGCCACGTTGGTGACCGCGGAGCCGACTTCCCGGACCCAACCGGCGTTCTCGTGCCCCAGGATGTAGGGCAGCGACGGATTCTGGATCGGGTCCCACTGGCCCTCGATCACGTGCAGGTCTGTCCGGCACAGACCGGCCGCGCCGACCTCGACGATCACGTCCCACGGGCCCGCGATGACGGGTTCGTCGACGTCGTCGATCCGCGGATCCTCGTGATACTTGTGCACCCGGACGGCTTTCATGATGCTCCCTGCCTCCTCGCCTCGCTGCGCTGGTGAGATCGAGTGTGACCGGGCGCACCTCAGGAAGAAAGAAGGCTTATCACGTGGTGAGAACCGTTCGTGGGGGTCCGGGAGAGGAGTGACGCGCTGCGGTTACGGCGCCGGCTGGCGGGCGGCTTCGTAGGAGGGTTTCCGCAGCCGTCGCGTCCAGTCATAGGTGCCGGCGCCGGGCAGCGCATTCTCCAGGGGATCGAACCGGGTGGGGAGGTCTTCCGTCCCGGGATCGATGGTGAGGGCGAGGGTGCCGAAACGGATCCAGCGCCCGGCGGGCCGGGCATGGTAGAGCCCCAGGGTCCAGGTGGTGCCGCCCAGCGCCTGGCGGAAAGCTGCCGGGCCGGCGGGAAGCCATCTCCCGGTCTTTTCCGGCAGTGCCGCCAGCAGGACCGGGCCCGCAGACCCCTGGTAGGGCATCAGCGAGGTCAGTTTGCTGTTGCTGGCATGCCGGTGGGCCGTGAGTACGAAGCGGCCGGGCCGTGACATCCCGGTGGAGGCCAACAGGACGTCCGCCGGGCCCGTGTCCGTGTCCGTGCTGATGCGAAGTGCCAGCCCGAGGATGTCCGGCCAGTCCGGAGGCGTGCCCACCGAGCGTGAGAGCCGGGCGCTCACCGCGTTGGTGCCGGGGGAGTCAACCCACGCGATGCCGCTCTGCTCGGCCCCGGGGTGCCGTTCAATGGTTCCCGTGAGCGCCACGCCCATGGGGTGGATGGGCCGGTCCGGCCGCAGCACCTTGAGGGCCTTGAAACCGGCGGCGAACACCAGGCCGGCGGCTCCGCTGATTGGTTCGTTCATGCCATTTCCTCCATGTCGAATCGTCGCCGCACCCGATGCCGGTTATCGGGTCCCAGTAAAGCACCCCGGACGGCGGGGCGCACCGGCGGCGCCGTGGGACGGGGTTGTCGGCTATCCCGCAGGGTCGTCGGCTGGGGTTGTCGGCTATCCGGCAGGATAGACACACGGAAATCAGGGAAGGTTCAGTGGCAGGGCGAGGCGGGTGGCGAGGCCGTTGAGGAGGATGGTGAGGCCTTCGTCGAGTTCTGCCATGCCGTCGTAGTCGGCCAGGACGGGGGCGAGG
>JBFGBS010000688.1:0-1633 GCA_041567475.1 Arthrobacter sp. | reverse complement strand
GCAGTGGTACGCCGTGCTGACCCACAACTCGCGGTCCAAAGTGGTGACGGTCAACGAGCTTGGCCTGCTGCCCTCGGAGGACTCGGTCCTGGCTCCGGCCTGGATCCCTTGGGCCGAACGCGTGCGCCCTGAAGATGCCCAGGACGAAGCGCCCGCCGAGGCTGTCCCGGCCGGCGAACCCCGCGACGAATCCGCGGACGACTCCTCGGACGACGACTCTGACGCCGCCGCCGACAATGACCCAGACGACGACGCAGAAGATGACCCAGACGACGCACCCGCCGACGAGCGTGAAGCCGCGCCCAAGGCGGACTAAGGTTTGCCGCGCGGGGTGCTGAAGGCCGGGGGCCGGACATGATCTCTACCTTCAGGTCCCTGCAAGTGATGAACTACAGGCTCTGGTTCATCGGTGCGCTCGTCTCCAACATCGGTACCTGGATGCAGCGCACCGCCCAGGACTGGTTCGTTTTCGACCACCTGACGGATCACGACGCCGGGGCCATGGGTGTCACCATGGCCCTGCAGCTCGGACCTCAACTGTTCCTCGCTCCCGTGGCCGGGCTGGTCGCCGACCGCTTCAGCCGCAAGCAGCTGCTCGTCCTCACCCAGTCTGCGATGGCCTTCCTGAGCGCCGGCCTCGGCATCCTGGTGCTTTCCGGGGCCGCGCAGCTCTGGCATGTCTACGGCTTTGCCCTGCTGCTCGGTCTCGTCTCCGCCCTTGATGCCCCCGTCCGCCAGGCCTTCGTCTCCGACCTGGTCCACGATGACAATGTCCCCAACGCGGTGGCGCTCAACAGCGCCTCCTTCAACGTCGCCCGGATGATCGGTCCCGCTGTGGCCGGCGTCCTGACGGTCGCCATCGGCCCCGGCGGGGTCTTCCTGATTAACACGCTGACATTTGTGGTCCTGCTGCTGAGCCTGTGGCGGATCCCGGCCGCCACCTTGCGCCAGGGGCCCCGGGCCGCCTCCGGCAAGGGCCGGATCAGGGAAGGGTTGCGCTATGTGCGGTTCCGTCCGGACCTCGTCATTGTGCTCGTCGCGGTGTTCATCGTCGGAACCCTGGGGCTGAACTTCGTCCTGTTCATCGCGGCCATGGTGGGTACGGAATTCGGCCTCGACGCCGGCGCCTTCGGACTGATGAATTCGATCATGGCGATCGGATCGCTCGCCGGCGCCCTGCTGACCGCGGGCCGCGCAAGACCGCGCCTGCGGATCATTTTCGGCGCCGCGGGCGCCTTCGGTGTGGCCTCGGGCATCGCGGCCCTGGCGCCGGGCTACCTCTGGTTCGGCGTCGCCCTGGTGCCGGTGGGGTTCTTTGCGATCACCATGATGACCAGTGCCAACGCGTACGTGCAGACGACGACGGATCCGGAGATGCGCGGCCGGGTGATGGCCCTCTATATGGCCATCTTCATGGGCGGCACGCCAATCGGAGCCCCCTTTGTGGGCTGGGTGGCCAACGTAGCCGGCGCGCGCTGGTCCTTGACCGTCTCGGCCGTGTCCGGCCTGCTGACGGCTCTCATCGGGCTTCTGTGGATCATCCGGGCGAAGCGGCTGCGTATCCGCTTCGACGCCCGGGCCCGCGGACGCCGCCGCTTCCGGGTCGAATACCGGGGCGGCGCCAGCGGGCCGT
>JBFGBS010000687.1:0-1635 GCA_041567475.1 Arthrobacter sp. | reverse complement strand
GTCGGATACGGCAGCTACCACTACATCTCCCCGGCCAATCCCCGCACGCACGGCGAATGGTTCAAGACCGGGTTCTCGCCACGGAAGACGCAATTATCGCTCTACGGGCTGAAGGATCTGTCCGGGGGAGCCGCCTTGCTGCCGTCGTTGGGAAACTACACGGAAGGCGCCGGCTGCGTTTACGTCAAGAAGCTCGACGACATCGATCTCGAGGTGCTCCACCGACTGATCGCGATCGCGTGGTCGCGGCCAGACAACCCCTGACCGGCGGTGCGCGGGAGGCAGTCCTCGGATCCTCGGATGGTGGGGGAGGCGGCAGCCGGAGGCTTCCGATAACATCCGGTGCAGCTACGGACTCTGGGCCGTCGACGGCGCCGGGGCAGGTGACCGAGCCGGGGCCTGATGTTGGGGTGTCGCGGCGAAGGCCAGCACGGTTGCCGAGAACGCCAGCACATCGGGTGCCGCACGGTCGCCATGTCCGCTGGTGCCCTCCTTGTAGAGCCAGGCCCGCCCGCCGCGCCGGCGGATGCCGTCGACAAAATCGACGGCGGCGCTGTTGTCGACGCGTTCGTCCTTGCCCATGACGCAACACAGCAGCGGGGGCAGCTGCGCGGCCGTCTCCATCCGGGCCAGAAGATGCAGGGGAGAGTAGGCGGCGCGGACGGCGTCCGGGCATTCGCCGTCGGCGCCGAACTCATGCAGCCATTGCGGCCCCAGGCCGTGCCGGTCCAGCCGGACGGTGTCCAGCACCGGGGCCACTGCGATGACCGCGCCGAAGGTGTCCGGGGCCATAAGCGCCGAGGCGGCCACCACGAGTCCGCCGTGGGAGGCGCCCACGGCCACGAGGTTTTCAGGCCTGGTCCATCCCTGCCGGGCGAGGAAGCCGGCAGCGTCAATGAGGTCCAGCATGGTGCGCGCCTTGTTGGCGCCGCGTCCGGCCTCATGCCATGTTTGTCCCAGTTCGCCGCCGCCGCGCAGTTGGGCCGCAACGTAGATGCCACCGCTTTCGAGCCAGGCGGGCACGCTGGGCTCGGCTTCCGTATGGTGGCTGACGCCGAACCCGCCATAACAGCTCAGGATCAGCGGCAGCGGGCGCAGCGGGCGGGCACGGGCGTCCAGGTCCCGGGCGCGGGCCGAGATGAGCAGGGGGATTCCGATTCCGTCGCTGGCCGGGGCGAGCAGGCGCAGGTGAACGAACCGGGCACCATCCGGCCCGCTGGGCAGGTCCTCTGGATCGGGAGCTGCCGGCGGCGGCAATTGGATACTGACCACTCCGGACGGCTGTTCGGGTGAGGCCGTCCGGACCCACAATGCGGCCCCGCCGGGGTGGTGGGTTACCGCCAGTTCCAAGACCCGCTCCGCGGCGGAGAGCCTGAGGATCGGGCGGCCCGCCAGGGTGAGTCGTGTGCCGCCGTCGTGGTCCACGGCAAGTACGGTGCCGCCGGGCGCCTCGACGGCGGCGAGGATTTTCCCCGGCTGCGAAGGAACGCTGTTGGGCGGGTCCGCTTCGAGCCTCCGCCAGCGGGTGCCGCTCAGTTCCCAGCGGCGGACACCGGCTCCCGGTGTCCGCGCCATTAAGTGAAGCCTGCCGCCGCGGCTGCGCAAGGACAGGCGGTGCCCGGCAAGGCCGGCGCG
>JBFGBS010000686.1:0-1636 GCA_041567475.1 Arthrobacter sp. | reverse complement strand
CCGCCTTGCTGCCCGCCTTCCCCGGCGCGCACGGGGTCCGGGACGCGCTGGCGTACGGCGTGAAAGTCACCGGCTGCACCGTGCACTGGGCAGACGCCGGGGTGGACACGGGCCCCATCATCGCCCAGGAGGCCGTCGCGATCGAAGCGGGCGAGACCGAGGACGCGCTGCACGAGCGGATCAAGGTCGTGGAGCGTCGGCTGCTCGTGTCCACGCTGGCGGCACTGGCCGCGGGACAGCACCAGCCCTGACGGGCGCTGCCCCGGGCCTGACCGGCGCTGCCGCGGCCGCGGGCACCTACTCGAGCCGGCGCTGTTTGGTCTCGGGGGAGAAGAACGCCATCCAGATCACGGCCAGGAGCACCAGCCCGCCGGCCAGCGCGAAGGACGTCGCCAGTCCCAGCTCCGGCCACAGGACCGCGGCGAAAAACAGCGGGCCGAACCCTGCGCCGAGCCGGGAAAAGGTCGATGCCCAGCCGAAGCCGGAGCCGCGGAGTTCGGTCGGATAGAGCTCGGACACGTAGGCGTACAGCACCGGAATGGCGACCTGGACCACAAAGCCGAACGCCAGCAGCCAGAAGACGGCCGCTGCCGGGATGTCCACGACGACCGCGACGATGATGAGGGTCAGCGCCGACATCGGCCCGGTGATCGCCAGGATCCATTTCCGGCCCACGCGCTCCACGAGCAAGGCCGCCACGATCACGCCGAGGAGTCCGACGGCCGCCATGGACGCCGTCGTGACAAAGGCCCTGGCCTCTTCGAATCCGGCGCCGATCAGGATCCGGGGCATCCAGGTCAGGGCCAGGTAGTAGACCAGCAGGATACTGAAGAACAGCGACCAGGCCGCCGTCGTGATTTTCCAGTCGTACTGCCACAGGGCACGCAGCTGGGTCCAGGCGCTGCCGGCCGAGAGCCGCGGGGCATCCTGCGGATCCGGCAGGCTGTAGGCGCGGGGCTCGGCGCCGGTGGCCCGGACAAGCTCGTCGATCACCTTGGCGGCTTCTTCCCGCCGGCCCTTCCGGATCAGGAACAACGGGGATTCGGGCACGCTGCGCCGGACCCAGAACACCAGCAGCGCCGGGAGCACCATCACCATCATGGTCAAGCGCCAGTCCGCGAATGCGGCCACGAGGGCGGCCGAGACGAAACCGCAGAGGGCGGCACCGATCGGCCACCAGCCGTCCATCGCCGTGAGGACGCGTCCGCGCTGCTTGCGGGGCGTAAATTCGCCCACCAGCGCGTAGTCGACCGGGATGCAGCCGCCCAGGCCGAAGCCGGCCAGGAACCGGAAGGCCACGAACCAGCCAAAGTCGGGGGAGAAGGCGCCCAGGACGGTAAAGATCGAAAAGATCAGCAGCGTCGCGGTGAAGGCCTTTTTCCGCCCGATCGTGTCCGCGATGGTGCCCCACACGAAGGCGCCCAGGGCCATGCCGATCAGGTTGGAGGTTCCGATCCACGCGGCCTCGCCGACGCTCAGGTCCCAATGCCGGGAGAGCAGCGGGATGAGGATGCCGTTGAGCGTCACGTCCCAGGCGTCGAACATAAAGCCCAGCCCGCCGATCAGGAAGATCCGTCCTTGGACCTTCCACCGCCACGGCAGTTCCTGGACCACCTGTTCGCCGCTGGGCACTGTT
>JBFGBS010000685.1:0-1640 GCA_041567475.1 Arthrobacter sp. | reverse complement strand
CCGCCGATTTGTTGATGGGGAAATCTTCCGGTAGAGTATTTACTCGTTGCCCCCCTAGCTCAGTGGTAGAGCGCGTTCTTGGTAAGAACGAGGTCACCGGATCGATTCCGGTGGGGGGCTCTGAATGAGGGCCTGTGTCAAGGCGGTTTTTGACCGGCTGAGCGCAGGCTTTCCTCATTCGTGGCGGTGTAGCTCAGTTGGTTAGAGCGCACGACTCATAATCGTGAGGTCGGGAGATCGAGCCTCCCCACCGCTACCAGACAAGGCCCCCGGATTCCGCAAGGATCCGGGGGCCTTTTTTGTTGCCCGGCCCACATTTTGCTAATGATAATCATTCTCATATAACATGATGGTTATGCATGTGACTATTGTGAGTTCCCTGGATGTCTTCTGCCGCCAGGCAGCGTGCGCCGCGTTGGCCGCGGAGTCGCCGGATGCCTTTGTGGTTTTCCATGACCTGCTCGAGGGCGGAGAGGTGGTCCGGCGGGTCTTCCAGGAGGGCCGCCTCCTCGAGCGCGCAGTGTCGACCCTGGAGCACGGCTGCCTGAGCTGCACAGTGCGCCTCGATGTGGTGCCCACCGTGGGCCGGTTGCTGGAGGCGGGTTCCCTCCGGGTTATCGTTGGCCTGCCGCCGGCGGTGGCCTCCTCGGCGGCAGTGCATGCACTCCTGCGGGGCCTCGGGGATTCGTTGGCCATCGATTCTGTGGTGCTGGCGTGCGCTCCGGATGCGTTGGAGGACCAGATCTGGGACGGCCATACCTTGTTCGAATCCGGCTTCACGCCCGTCCCTGACGATGACCGGACGCCGGGGGAGTTCCTGGTAGGCGAGCTTGCCTTCATCGACACGGTCCTGCTGGCAGACCCCGCACTGGTGCCGGTCCACCCTGCGGAGCGGGCCAGGGGGGCCAAGCTGGTCCGAGCGCTGGCGCCGCATGCGGTGGTCACCGACGGTGCCGGAGAGTTCCGGACCGGCAGGCACAGCCTGGCCGCGGCGACGGCACGTTCCGTGCCCGGATCCGTCCGGGTCCTGCCCGGGTCCTCGTCGCCGTTTACGACCGTAGTGCAGCGCATCGACCGGCCCCTACACCCGGAACGCTTCCGCCACGCCCTGGCAAGCCTCTCCGCGGGATGCTGTTGGCTGCGCGGACGGCTGTGGATGGCGTCGGCGCCAGGCTGCCGGATTGCCGTCCAGGGCATCGGACCGCGGGTGTGGCTGCAAAACACCGGCCCCTGGCAGGCGGACCGGCAGTCCCTTCCGCTGCAGGGCGCGTTTGCCGGTCCTGACACCGCGCTGGACTGGCACCCCGAGTTCGGCGACCGTGGCACGGTCCTGGGCCTCACCGGCGATGACATCGACGGCGCCGAAGTCGCCGCCCTGCTGGCAGCCTGCGCGCTCACAGACGATGAAATGGCCGCCGGCGCAGCTTCTTACCCCGACCCTTTTGACCTTGACCAACCGACCGGAACAACACAGAGGAGCAATTCATGAAAGTACGGAATTCACTGCGGGCACTGAAAAAAATCCCCGGGGCGCAGATTGTGCGCCGGCGCGGCCGCACGTTTGTCATCAACAAGAAGAACCCCCGGATGAAGGCCCGCCAGGGCTAATCTGCCGACGGCGTGGTCTGCCCGACCTCTAT
>JBFGBS010000684.1:0-1646 GCA_041567475.1 Arthrobacter sp. | reverse complement strand
GTGTGCCGGGGTGGCCGTCGATGCGGGCGTCGACGCATCCTCCGGCGGATCCCAGCCGCCGCCGGCGGCCATCAGCTGCCGTTCAGCGTAGATTTCGTTGAGCCGGGCCGTCAGCCGTTCGGAGAGCCGGCGGGAGTTCGCGAACACGATGGTGGACTGGTTGGCGAGCACCAGGTCCACGATCTTTTCCTCCACATGCGGCCAGATGGACGCCTGTGGCTGCAGTCCCGAGGCCGGGCCGGAGTCGAAGGCCCCGGCGGCGCCCTGAAGATCGGACATGTCCTCCACCGGGACGGAAACGGTCAGGTCCCAGTTCTTCCGGGACGGCGGCGCCACGATCTCCACGGGCGCCGAGCCCGCCAGGAACTGCGCCACGAGTTCCCGCGGCTCCACGGTCGCGGAGAGCCCGATCCGCTGGGCCGGTTTGGGCAGCAGCGCATCCAGGCGTTCCAGCGACACGGCGAGGTGCGCGCCGCGTTTGGTGCCGGCAACGGCGTGGACCTCGTCAATGATGATGGTGTCGATCTCGCTGAGGGTCTCCCGGGCCTTGGAGGTCAACATCAGGAACAGGGACTCGGGGGTGGTGATGAGGATGTCCGGCGGGCGGCTGAGCAGCGCGCGGCGGTCCGCCGTCGTCGTGTCCCCGGACCTGACCCCGACGGTGATCAGGGGCGCGGGCAGGTTCAGGCGTTTGGCGGTCTGGGTGATCCCGATGAGCGGGGCCCGGAGGTTGCGTTCGACGTCGACGCCGAGGGCCTTAAGCGGGGAAATGTACAGCACCCGCGTCTTGCGCTGGGGTGCCTTCTTGCGGGTGCCCTTGCCGTAGTGCGGCGTCAGGCCGGGCAGCGGCTCCGGCTCGGCGGGAACGGAGACGAGTAGCTGGTCCAGGGCCCACAGGAAGGCGGCGAGGGTCTTGCCGGATCCGGTGGGGGCCACCACGAGGGCATGCGAGCCGGAGGAAATGGCGTTCCAGGCGCCGTTCTGGGCCGGGGTGGGCGCGGAAAAGGCGCCCTGGAACCAGTCCCGGGTCGGCCGGCTGAACCGGTCCATGGCGTCGGCCGCGAGTGTGCCTGCGGCGAGTTCCTGCCCCGTCATTCCTCCATCATGCCTTACGGCAGCGACAGGAAATGGCGCGTCCCAATCCGGGCGGTGTCACCAGCGTGGCCTCCGCGGACGGGACCCCCGCGAGGTGGCATTCCGCGCCGATGTTCCGCACTCGCAGGGGCGGGAACTCTCGCTTTGACACCTGCGGAGCTATTGGGCCTGAAAAGCGCCGACGGTGAGCAGGTTGATGTTGGCGTTGCTGCAGGCGTCCCTGGGCTGGGCGATGAACAGCGATGCGGTGTCTCCGGGCGGGTAGATACGGAAGCCGGCCGCCGGCACGACCGTGCAGTCCTGGTAGTTGCGGGCCTGGGTGTAGCGCAGCGTGGCGGCGCCGGCCTGGCCCGGTTCGAGCAGGACCTCCGTGGCGGGGGTGGTGTCCTGGGCTGCTGCGGGGCCGATCGGGGAACCATCGGCACCGGCGGTGAGGGAGACTTCGGCAAACCCTGTCAGCATGCAGGGTTCGGCGCCCGAGTTCGTCAAGAGCAACTGCATGTAGACGTTGCCGGCCGCGCCGCCGCCGCCGGGGGAATCGGTGGCGGCTG
>JBFGBS010000683.1:0-1647 GCA_041567475.1 Arthrobacter sp. | reverse complement strand
CGAAGGTGACCGGCCGGCGTCGTTGTTGTGTACTCCTTCGGTGCGGTAGGTTCGCCGGAGAGCGGGCCGGACTGGGAATTTGCCTCAGCCCTGACCGTCAGCCCGCCCATCGTGAAAATTCCGCGCTAGCTGGCGGGTTCCAGAGCAGCCCGTATGAGCGATGCCACGCGTTCGGCTTCTGAGTACGCCCCGTGTGTGCCGGCGGTTTCCGAGGTGTAGTCCCCGGCGAAGTGCAGCGATCCGATCGAACGCTGAAGCTGAAGAAGAACTTCTGCCCGCTCGGGGCTGAGCAAAGCGAAGCAGTGCTGCCAGGTCTGGGCATGCACACCAAGTACCCGGCCCCGAAGCTGCGGAGCGACGGTGTATAGGTCGTCCATCCACTGCGCAATTCTGCGCGCATCCTCGGCGAAGCCCGGCAGGTAGCCCGAAGAATTTCCGTAACAGGTCAGTTGGACAGTATTGTTCCGCGACGTGACTTCAGTTCCACCGGGGATCGGGTTGATGATCGCGTCAAAGGCCATGCCGACGGTCACGATGAAAGCCCACTCTGTGAAGTCCGGTAGTCCTTCTATGTTGGCGACGATGTTGAGTGTGGTGCTGCCGGGGCTTGCGACCCTGCCGAGTGCTGACGACTTCCACTTCGGCAGGTCCCTGACGAGATCAGGAACCACGGGTGCGGGGACGGCCAGCACCACGTGCTTGGCCAGAAACTTTTCTTCACCTCCGTGGTGTGCAGCCAACACTTCGTAGGCCCCGTCTGCTTCAGCACGCCGGGTTACGTCTTCTACTCGTGTGTTGTAGCGGACGGAATTTTCAGGCAGGTGCTTCAGGATGGCCTGGGGAATAGCCTGCATCCCATCGAGCGCAAACAGGCGGTTGTTTTTCTCCCGAGCCAGGTAGCTGGCGAAATACCGGAGCGCGTACTTGGCTGAGAGATTGTCGGGTGGGCCAACGGCGCCGCCCCGGATGGCTGTTGCGATGATGTCTCGGACGGCCGGCTGGAGGCCCTCGATTCGCTCGGCCACCGTCTCCGCCGAAAGTTTGTCGACTTCGCTGGCGGCAGTCCGGTCATTGACGTAGTCCTGATACTCCGTGAGGGAGGCATCAATGAACTTGATCAACTCTGCCTTTTCGGACTCAGTGAGATTGAGGCCGGCGACAACATCCTCGTTGGTTTCGGCCACCACGGTTGCACCGTTTATATGGATCCCGTACGTTTTCGGGAGGAAGGGCACCGTCGGAATTCCCAGCTCGTGCACCAGCTCTTCTGATTTTGTTCCCCTGTAGACGAACATCGCGCCGGTATTGGCCGAACTCCCCGCAAGCTGCACGGTCTGTGACCGGCCCCCGACCTCGTGGCCGGATTCCAGAATCAGGACATCCAGCCCTGAATTCCTCAGGTAGTAGGCAGTTCCCAGGCCGGCTGCGCCTCCGCCAACAATTATCACGTCATGCAATCTGCGCTCCCAATGGAAATATTTCAAGCTTGAGAACTACTTTGTAGTAGCACGCTGGACTGGACCGATCACCACGGCCATTACCGGTCACGGACGGGCCCTGCGTTACGAAACGTATCTGGCCAGCAGCCCGTTCGGTAAGGCGCGGGGTGGTCTAGCGGGCGCGAACGCGCGTGTTGGAAGAGCCGGG
>JBFGBS010000682.1:0-1654 GCA_041567475.1 Arthrobacter sp. | reverse complement strand
TTCACGTGAAACGTCGGTTTCACCGATCGGCAACGTGCTGGATTCCATCGATGATTCCAGCCCCATCGCCCGGGAACTTGCGCAGGAGAACAGGCGCCGCGAACGGCTCCTTGGCCGCGAACTGCCGAAGCCGGAGCGCACCCGGATCTTCACCGTGTCCAACCAGAAGGGCGGGGTCGGCAAGACCACCACAACGGTGAACATTGCCGCGGCCCTGGCCGCAGCCGGGCTCAACGTCCTGGTCATCGATATCGATCCGCAGGGCAATGCATCCACCGCCCTGGGCATCGAACACCATGCCGACGTCGACAGTATCTACGATGTCCTCATCAACGATCTCCCGCTGCAAGACGTTGTGGCCCCGTGCCCCGACATTGCCAATCTGATCTGCGCGCCCGCCACCATCCACCTGGCCGGTGCCGAAATCGAACTGGTCAGCCTGGTCGCCAGGGAACAGCGGCTCCGGAGGGCGATCGACGTCTACGCCAAGGAACGCGCGAAAAACGGCGAGGAACGCCTCGACTACATCTTCATTGACTGCCCGCCCAGCCTTGGGCTGCTGACGGTCAACGCGTTCTGCGCCGCCAACGAAGTCCTCATCCCGATCCAGTGCGAGTACTACGCCCTCGAAGGTCTCAGCCAGCTGCTGAAGAACATTGAGATGATCCAGAAGCACCTGAACGCCGATCTGGTTGTCTCCACCATCCTCTTGACCATGTATGACGGACGGACCAACCTTGCCGCCCAGGTCGCGGCGGAGGTGCGCCAGCATTTCCCGGAAAAGGTCCTGGGCGCTGTTGTGCCGCGTTCGGTGCGCATCTCAGAGGCTCCGAGCTATCAGCAGACGGTGATGACTTATGACCCGTCCTCGAGCGGCGCGCTGTCCTACCTGGAAGCCGCATCGGAAATCGCTGAGCGTTAGACTCTTCTTAAAATTGCACTGACCAGAGCCAGGTAATGCCGGGCTCTTCCACCGGAGGGATTTATCCATGAGCGATAAGCGACGCGGCCTCGGCCGTGGACTTGGCGCACTCATTCCAAGTTCCGCCGCGGCCAGCGCCCCCGGAACGGGGTCAGCACCGTCCCGGCCGGTGGATCTGTTTTTTCCCGAGGCCCGGTCGCAGACCTCTGATCTGACGGACGCGGCTGAGACGCTTTTTCCGGCGGAGGAGGCAACCGCCGGGTCCCGCGGCACGGCGTCGTCACCGGACGATGACCGGGACACGGAAGCGGAGTCCGACGGCGGGCTCATCGCAGTTCCCGGCGTCCGTTTCGCGGAAATACCGGTCACGGATATTCACCCGAACCGCAAGCAGCCGCGCTCCGTCTTCGATGAGGATGACATGGCGGAGCTGGTTCACTCCGTGCGGGAAATCGGCGTCCTCCAGCCAATTGTTGTCCGTACTTCAACTGAAGAGGGTGGCGAACCCTACGAGCTCGTCATGGGTGAGCGTCGCTGGAGGGCAGTTCAGGCCGCCGGCATGGACACCATCCCGGCCATCGTCCGTGATACCACCGACGATGACCTCCTGCGCGACGCGTTGCTGGAAAACCTCCACCGTAGCCAGCTGAACCCGCTCGAAGAAGCCGCGGCCTATCAGCAGCTCCTCGAAGACTTCGGGACAACCCACGAGCAGCTCGCGGACCGGATTGG
>JBFGBS010000681.1:0-1654 GCA_041567475.1 Arthrobacter sp. | reverse complement strand
GTGGAAGGGAATTTCGGCCTTGTACAGATCAGCGCCGAGCGAGCCCAGTTCCTTTGCGGCCTCGATGACTCCCTTGTCCCAGTCGAACTCGCCACCGTTGAGCGGCTTGCGGGAGAGCGGCTCGATGATGCTGATGAGTCCGGCGGCGCGGCACTGCTCCACAAATTCCCTAACCATGGCGACCCGGCCTTCGGCAGGCTCGTCCGGACGGTAGAGGACGAGGAGCTTGAGCGCTTTGACTCCCAAGGCGGCGTACTTGTGGGGCTCGACGGCGCGGTCGATGGTGACTTTCCCGACCAGCTCACCGTGCGCTGACTCGAAGTAGTCGGCCGAGGCGATCAGTCCGCAGTCCTCCGCTACGACGCCGGCTTCGATGGCCTGATCCAGTGCGAACTGCTTGTCGATCAGGATCGCGGAGGCATAGGGGGTGAGGATACGGGCTGCGTTCAGCTTGAAGCTGGTCAGGTCGGCGTCGGTGACCGGCTCGTCCTGGTGTTCGGCGAACATGTTGCGCATGGCTTCACGCTGGTCGACGGCAAGCATCGCGAAGGCGCCGGAAGGGCGCTGGAGGGGGGAAAGATCGGTGGGTGACATGACTGATTCCTTCGGTTAGACGTTTTGGGTGAAAGCTGAAGAGACGGTGAGGTCCAGCCGGGGGATCATGGACCGGCCATCAAGGCCCTCGCAGGACGTGGTGGCCACGCGGCCCGCCACGGCGGCGGCGTCGACCAGATCCAGACCGGCCGAAACTGCCGCGAGGAGGGCGCCATGGTAAACGTCCCCGGCGCCCAGGGTGGAGACGATATTTGCTGTGGTCGGCGGGACGTGGACCGCACTTCCGGTTCCCGTGTGTACCCAGGAACCCTGGGATCCTGCCGTCGCCACGACGCGTGAGGCGCCTTCGTCGATGGCTCGCTGCAACAATGCCGTTTCGTCAAGGTCCGCCCCGTACCGTGCCGACAACTGCTCGATCGTCGGTACGTAGAGACCGACGCCGGCGGGGTGGAATCCCGGAATGGGGTTGCCGGCATCGACGCTCAGGTTGAGGTCTTTGAATGCGGAGACGGCACCCCAGCCAAGATGGTCGACGTGGACCCATGCGGCGGCCTGCACCGCATCATGGAATATTCCGCTCGCCGGGAACCGCACGGGCGGCACGGGCCTGGTGACGATCGCCCGGCTCTGACTCCCGCGGCTGACGACAATGACGCTTGCGCCCGTCCGAACACTCTTGTCGCGGATAACGGCGCTGGTGTCAACGCCTTCCGCCGTGAGCCCGCTGATGACGCGCTCTCCCTCTTCGTCGTCGCCGACGATGCCGGCAAAGGCGGTGCGGGCGCCGAGTCTGGCTGCTGCCACTGCCGCTGTTGCCGCCGGTCCGCCGCCGGCGGTTTCAAAGGCCTCCGCGATCGTGCGGCTGTCAGCGGAGGGGTATTCCGATACCAGCGCAATCGAGTCCAGAGTTGCGCAGCCCACGAACAGCAGGGTCCCGCTTGATGACGTATCGGACACAGTCCACCTCGTTGTAGATATCGACTAATACTGATGAAATATACACAGACCATGTTGGAAAGACAACAGTTTCTGTATAGTCCTTCCTAGAAGTACTTCAGGCGTACCTCACCTCAACGTAGAGAAAACGGAGCATCTCATG
>JBFGBS010000680.1:0-1659 GCA_041567475.1 Arthrobacter sp. | reverse complement strand
CGATCAGGCCCGTGTGCTCGGCCAGCGGAATAAAGGCATCCGGGAAGATCATGCCCTTAACAGGGTGCTCCCAGCGGATGAGGGCCTCGGCACCGACGATTTCCCCGCTCGTGAGGTTGACCTTGGGCTGGTAATGCAGCAGCAGCTGACCGCCGGTAATGGCGCGGCGCAGGTCCCCGAGCAGGGCCAGCTTGGCGGGACTGTGCCCGTCCACGGCCGGGTCATAGGCGAAGACGCCAAGGTTCTGGGTCTTGGCAATGTACATCGCGACGTCCGCGCGCTGCAGCAGCACCGTCGGGTCATTTCCGTGCTCACCGGACAGGACCACCCCGACGCTGGCTTCGACGTCGAGATCCACGCCTTCGACGACGAACGGTTCCTCGAGTGCGGTCCGCAGCCGGTCGCCGATCTCCACAGCCGTCGCAACGTCTCCGATCTCCGGCAGCAGCACGGCGAATTCATCCCCGCCCAGCCGGGCGATTGTCTGCGTACTCTCCAACACGGAACGCATCCTGGCCCCGACCTGCCGCAGCAGCTCGTCGCCGTAGTGGTGACCGAAGGTGTCATTGACTTCCTTGAACCGGTCCAGATCGATGAGCAGTAGCCCAGCCGTGGTGCCGGAGCGTTCGGCCGCGCCCAGGGCCCGTCGGCAGCGATCAAAGAGCAGCGACCGGTTCGGCAGGCCGGTCAGGGAATCGTGCAGCGAGTCATGGAGCGCCTGGCGGCGTTCGGCGTCCAGCAGCCTGCGGTGGCCGCGCGTGACCCAGGCCATCGCCGCCGTGAGGATCAAGCCCACAATGAAGACCCAGGGCGTGAGCCGGCTCGTCAGGGCTTCCAACTCACGGAGCTCCGCAAGCCGTGCCACTACATCGTCGTGGTGGCTCGTGGCCGCCGCATGAACGGTTTCAGCGATGGCGTCGTAGAGGGGTTCCGTTTCACGCTCGTCCAGCTCCAGGACAAGCTCCAGGTCACCGGCATCGACGGCGTCGAACATGTGCTTGATCGACACCAGGTAGTCCTGGTGCGTCACCTGCAGCGCGGCCGCGCGGGCGCGGTCGTCCTCGTTCCCCTGCGCGGCGACGAGGTCCAGGGCCCTGGTCAGGTCGGCGGCCACGGTGTCGAATTTTGCCCGCACCTCCGGGCCGGGCTCAAGCCGGTATTTGCGTTCCAAGGATTCTTCCGCCGTGACGGCACGGTCGGCCTGGGCGTAGTGGTCGGACAGCACGGCCGCCACGTCGGCGGCGGCGGCCGCCTTGGACGTCACGTGCGAGGACCAAACCGCGAAGACGCTGACGCAGACAAGGACCGCCACCAGGACAACACTGGCAATGCGGCTGTGCAGGGTGGTCCGGTCCGCGGCAGGACCCGCTGAATGGTCTCTCATGTGCTCCCCTGCATATGTGCCGCCGGTTGTTGGGCAGTCAAAGGGACTATCGGCACCGTTTGCCGCCGCGTAAAGGGCCGACGCCGGGCACTTTCCAGGAACCGGAAAGGCGTCACCGGCCGGTCGCACATCCCAAGGACGTTGCGCTTGCGGAGGACATCGCTGGATAGGGCCAGACCCGGCGGCTAAGATGGTTGGACGAAGTCTTGGGGGGATAGCTTCCGGGATATCACCATCGTCCTGCCGTTCCTCGATCGGCAGGCCATCGCTCCAGG
>JBFGBS010000679.1:0-1660 GCA_041567475.1 Arthrobacter sp. | reverse complement strand
CCCGCACATCAAGCACCTCGACTTCGATTCGCACGGGTATTCCGTCCTGGACGTGACGCCGGCCGGGGTCCGGATGGACTGGTACGTCCTGAGCGAGCGGACCGCCGCGGACTCGGCGTCGAGCCTCTCGACCTCATTTGCTGTCAAAGCAGGCACCGGAAAAGTCACCCGCAGCGAAGGAGTGCTCAAATGAGCCGGAACACGCAGAACGCCGATTCCGCCGCAGCAACGACGGGAACACGCACGACGCCGGGACGCCGCCAGTTCCTGCAGCTCGCCGCCGCCGGGGGAGCCGCGGTCATGCTCTCAGCGGTACCGGGGACGGCGTGGGCCGCTCCCGCCGCCGCAGGCCGGACCCGCAGCTACGTCCTGGTCGTGGACGGCTGCCGGCCCGACGAAATCACACCGGCCCTGACGCCGGTCCTGGCCGGGCTGCGTGCCGCCGGCACGAACTTCCCGGCCGCACGCTCCCTGCCGGTCACGGAGACCATTCCCAACCACGTCATGATGATGACGGGGGTGCGTCCGGACCGCTCCGGCGTCCCGGCAAACTCCGTCTTCGACCGCGCAGAGGGGGCGGTCCGGGACCTGGACCGCCCCACGGACCTGCGTTTCCCCACCCTGCTGGAACGCCTGCAGGAACGCAGCCTCACGACCGGCTCGGTGCTCAGCAAGCGTTACCTCTACGGGATCTTCGGGGCCCGGGCCACCTACCGGTGGGAGCCGCAGCCCCTGATTCCGGTCACGGGGCACGCCCCCGACGTCGCGACCATGGACGCGCTGTTGGCGATGGTCTCCGGCCCGGATCCCGATGTTATCTTCACCAATCTGGGGGACATCGACCGGGTGGGTCATTCCGACATCAGCGGCACCACCCTCCGTGCCGCCCGGGAGGCCGCCCTCGCCGCTACCGACAAGCAGGTGGGCCGGTTCGTGGAGCACCTCAAGAGCGCCGGTAAGTGGGACTCCAGCGTGCTGATGATCTTGGCCGACCACTCCATGGACTGGTCCGTCCCGTCCAACGTCGTATCCGTCGCGCAGATCCTGCAGCCACGCCCCGAACTGCAAGCCAACATCACCATCGCGCAGAACGGTGGAGCGGACTTGCTCTACTGGACCGGGCCGGATGCCGGCAGGGCCGCCGGCCTCGACGAGGTGGCGCAGCTGGTGCGCGCCCATGAGGGGGTCCTGTCGGTGCAGGCGCCCGGCGAGCTCCGGCTGGGCGCGGAGGCGGGCGACCTCGTTGCCTATTGCCGGGCCGGCTGGCGGTTCTCGGACCCGTACGTCGCCTCCAACCCCATTCCGGGGAACCATGGCCACCCGGCCACGGAGCCGATTCCGTTCTTCGTTGCCGGCGGGAGTCCGTTCGTGGTCCGCGGCGGCGTATCCTCGGAACCCGCCCGGACCGTCGACGTCGCCCCGACCCTGGGCCGGATCTACGGGCTGAAGGCCCCGGCCGGCGGCTACGACGGCACGGCCAGGACGTCGGCCCTGGCGCTCTGACCCGGCGCTCCGCCCCGGCCGTCGCACGCTCCGCGCCACCCTAAGCAACGCGGGGTCACTTTTGGCCCATTCCACCCGCGCGGAATCATACGGTCGTTGCAACATTCTGATTTTTGGAGGTTGTGATGCCGAGTGGTTTTCGGGCGCCCGATGCGCT
>JBFGBS010000678.1:0-1667 GCA_041567475.1 Arthrobacter sp. | reverse complement strand
CTTGTGGATGAAGGCCCCGCCGAAGCCGTCGATCGTAAAGGAGCCCGCACAGTGCAGCGGCTCGCCGGTGGCGATGTACGCGTCGATTTCCGCTTCCGTCATCTCGGTGAAATGCACCTCGGCGGAGGTGACGGACCCCAGCGTCGCGCCGGAGCCGGCGGCCCCGGTGTCCGGGCCGCCGTCGGTGTCCCGGCAGTCGACCAGCCAGTGGCCGGTGTGCAGCACGCCCTTGCTGCCGCTCATCCGCAGCATCCGTTCGCGGGCGACGTCGGCGGTGTACGGCTTGCCGTGTGCCTCGCCGTCGAACTCGAAGACCGAATCGCAGCCGATGACCAGGGCGCCCTCCGCCTCCGGCAGCGAGGCGACGGCCTCGGCCTTGGCGCGGGCCAGCAGCAGCGCGGTGTCGTGCGGGTCGGTCACGCCGTAGCGGGCCTGGACCGCGTCCTCATCCACGTCCGAAACGAGGATCTCGTGGGCGATGCCGGCGTCGGTCAGCAGCTTGGTGCGGGCGGGGGACTGGGAGGCAAGAATGAGGCGGGTCACCGCTCCAGCCTAGTTCACCGCAACCTGCAACGAGGGGTCACTTCTGGCCCATCCGGAGGGGATTTATGGGCCAAAAGTGACCCCGCGTTGCTTCAGCGGGCGAGTTACCGCTACCGGGCCGTGGCCTCGGCCGGTTCCACGGGGGCCGCGGCGCCGTCGGCGTTCGTGCGGAGCTTCGCGCCTTCCACGTCGACGTCCGGCAGGATCCGGTCCAGCCAGCGCGGCAGCCACCAGGCCTTCTCGCCGAGCAGGTACATCACGGCCGGGACGATCGTCATCCGGACCACAAAGGCATCCACCAGTACCCCGAACGCCATCGCGAACCCGAGCGGCCGGACCATGGTCAGGTGCGAGAAGATGAAGCCGGCGAACACGCTGACCATAATGATCGCGGCCGCCGCCACCACCGCGGCGGCGTGGCTGAAGCCGGAGCGGACTGCATGCTTGGCCGACTCGCCGTGCATATAGGACTCGCGCATGCCCGAGGCGATGAACACCTGGTAGTCCATGGCCAGGCCGAACAGCACCCCGATCAGGATGATCGGCAGGAAGCTGAGGACCGCGCCCGGGTTCGGGACGTCGAACACGGTCCCGAGCCAGCCCCACTGATAGACGGCGACGACGGCGCCGAAGGCGGCGGCAAGGGAGAGCAGGAATCCGCCGGTGGCCAGCAGCGGCACCACGATCGAGCGGAAGACCAGCAGCAGCAGGATCAGCGAGAGCCCGACGACGATCGCCAGGTACGGGGGCAGGGCGTCGCCCAGCTTCGCCGAGACGTCCACGTTCCCGGCGGTCTGGCCGGTGAGTCCGATGCTGACGCCCGTGGCATCGGCGATCGCGGCCTTGTCGCCGCGAAGATCCGAGACCACCTGGACGGTGCTCGCGCTGGCCGGGCCCTCCGTCGGGATGACCTGGAAGACGGCCGTGCGGCGGTCCGTGCTGAGGGCGACCGGGACGGCGGCGCTGACGTTCTCCACGCGGCGCAGGGCGTCGGCGACGTCCAGCTGCTTGGCCTGGGCCTCGGCCTCGCTCAGCCCGGCAGGGAGGTCGCGGACGACGACGATCGTGCCGGTGGTGCCCGCACCGAAGCTGCGTCCGGTGACTGCGTAGGATTTGTAGGCCTG
>JBFGBS010000677.1:0-1673 GCA_041567475.1 Arthrobacter sp. | reverse complement strand
CACGCTGAGCACCCTGCGGGCTTGCCTCGCCGAGGCGGCCGCCAGGATCGACGCCGGAGACCTCGCCGGTCCGGGAGCCTGGAGCGAGGCCTTGCGGGTGCGGGGAACCGTCGCTTCGGCCACGGCGCGCATCCAGTCGCTTGTGATCCAGAACCTGGGGCCCGGACCGCTGGTCTTCAACGAACAATACGGAAAACGGATGGCCGACCTTTCGCTGTATATCCTCCAGCACCATGCGGTGCGCGACGACGCCCAGCTGGGCGGACTGACCCTGACCGGGGCGGACCCATGGTGAAATTCACCCACCACGACGCCGGCACCAGCGCTGGGCACTGGGCGGCCGGCGGCCTCGCGGGGCTTCCGGAGCTGCCGCTGGACGCTGCGGAGATCGCCAGCACACAATTCCTTGTCCTCGCCGCCCACCCGGACGACGAGTCCCTGGGTGCCGGCGGTCTCCTCGCCCGGCTGCAGGGACTCGGGGCCGGGCTCAGCGTCCTGCTGTGCACGGCGGGGGAAGCCTCGCATCCCGGTTCGCCGACGACGACGCCGGACCGGCTTGCCGCTGTCCGGCTGGAGGAGTTCGCCGCCGCCCTGGCGCAGCTCGGGCCGGCCCCGGACCCGGCCGGAGCGGCGGCGCACTGGCGCTACCTGGGCCTGCCGGACGGGAACCTCGCCGGACACCGTGAGCAGATCCGGATGGCCCTGGCCGACGCCGTCGACACTGCCTGCGCGGACGGGACTGCCCGGAGCGCGGACCGGATCATCGTCGTCGCGCCCTACCGCCATGACGGCCACACCGACCACGAGACGCTGGGATCCGTCGCCGCGGAGTTCTGCACCGCCCGCGGGTACGGATTGCTGGAGTACCCCATCTGGTACTGGCAATGGGCCGGCCCGGACGACGCGGCCTGGCGGTCCTGGTTCCGGTTGCCGCTGAGCCCGGCAGAGCAGCAGGCGAAAGCGGCCGCCATGGCATCACACGGTTCGCAGATCCGGGCGCTCTCGGCCCTGCCGGGGGATGAGGTGCTCCTGCAGGGGGCCTTTCTGGAGCACTTCGAGCGGCCTTGGGAGACGTACGCGTGGCAGCGCCCGGAGCGTTCGGGCGCATCCGGCCCGGCTTACGCCGCCGCGGACGCCGAGACCGTCTTCGACGCCGTCCATCGCCGCGGGGAGGACCCGTGGAACTACACCAGCAGCTGGTATGAACAGCGGAAACGCGCGCTCACGCTGGCCGCGCTGCCCGAACCCGCCTACGCCTCCGGGCTGGAGATCGGCTGCTCGATCGGGACGCTGAGTGCGGACCTCGCGCAGCGCTGCGGCACCTTCCTGGCCGTCGACGCAAGCAGCGCCGCACTCGAGCACGCCGCCGCCCGGCTGGGGCCCTTCCCGGCAGCCCGGACCCGCCAGCTCACGGTCCCGCAGGAATGGCCGGACGGGACCTTTGACCTCATTGTGGTCTCCGAAGTGGGCTACTACCTCGCACCCCGGGAACTGGCCGCACTGTTTGACCGGGTCGCCGGCTCCCTGCGGCCGGGCGGGACCCTGCTCCTGTGCCACTGGCGGCACCCGATCGACGGCTGGGAACTCGACGGCGACGCCGTGCACGCAGCCGCGCGCCGGCGGGGCTGGGTGGACGCCGGGTTATACCGGGAACGCGATTTCGTCCTGGAGGT
>JBFGBS010000676.1:0-1678 GCA_041567475.1 Arthrobacter sp. | reverse complement strand
TCTACGTGCGGCGCGGACTGCGCCAAGACCGCGGGGCTGATCATCCGCGGGCCGAAGAGCCCCTACGGGCCGACGAACGGCACGGTCTTTGAGCACAACACCGTCTGGCTCGACGGGCCGGACTCCAAGGCAGTGGTCTGCCATGCCTCGTGTCCTGCATCGACCGTCATCAGGGGGAATATCCTGGTCGCCGTGCGGCACTCCCTTTGGATGGACGGGACGGGCTGGACCGAGCGGCAGAATGTCCTCAACGGCCCGAGCAATGTCACTCCGGACAAATCCTCGACCATGGCGCCGGCAGAATTCGTTGATGCGCCGGAAGATCTCCGCCTGACCGCCTCAAGCCCCGCCATCGACCGGGTGGCGCCGAGCCCCTTCGACGCCGACCTGGGCGGCCGTGCGGCCGTCCAGAAGGGCAGCTGCACGGGGACCAGGGCGTCCGACGCCGGGGCCTACGAGTTTTCCCCGTCCGGCTGCTGACGCCCTGGAAATGAATGCCCGGGCGGCCGGTTGAGGTTGCGCGGGTCCGCGCGGCCGCGCCGATGGTGTGTGTCCGGCGGCGCGACCCCTGAGGAAACTCCGGGGGTCTTTGGATGTTACACAGCTGCAACAGCCGGGACGCTCAGGCGAAACGGGGCGGGCGGATACTGGAAGTAGTCCGAAAAGGACGCTTTTCATGCCGCATTGGGGATTACCCGAAGGACTCCGTGCATGCCGACTCCGTTAAACCAGTCCCTGGCTGACTCTGCCCTCCTGACGAAATCGCTCCCGCTGGGCCTGCTCCGTGCTTTTGTGCAGACCGACGCGGCGGACGACGGCTTAACGCCGCACCTGCTGGCCCAGCTGAAAGTCCTGGCCCGCACGCCCGGGCTCCTGGTGGCCTGCAACTACGGCGGCACCCTGTGCGAAGCGGAAGGAATATCCACCGAGACCCTGCCGCTGGGCAGTGCCGCAATCGCCCTGCGCGCCCTGGCCGCCCTGCCCAATACCCACGCCGCCGTGATCTCCGGCCGCTCCCTCCGCGACCTCGCCGCCGTCTCCCGGCTGCCCGCGGAAGTGCACCTCGTGGGATCCCACGGTGCCGAGTTCGACATGGGATTCGCCCACGAAATCTCGCTCGCTACCGAATCCGTCCTGCAGCAGGCCAGCCTCGCGCTTTCTGAAACAGTGGGGGCGTACCGGGGTATCAGCATCGAACGGAAGCCTGTGGCCGTGTCCGTGCACACCCGGTCCGCCGCGCCGGAGATCGTGGCGCTCACCACCGAAAAAGCCTCACACATCGCCCGGGCGCACGGCCTGCATTTCATCGTGGACGGGTCAGTCCTGGACCTTAGCGCCACGGAGCCGAGCAAAGCCACGGCGCTGGAACACCTGCGGTCCATGCTGGGCGTCAGCGCGGCCCTCTATGCGGGGGACGCGTACAGCGACGAGCTGGCCATGGCGACCCTCCGGGGACCGGACATGGCCCTGCACGTCGGGGGCGGGGACAGCGCGGCCGCCCATCGGCTCCGGGATCCGGAGTCCTTCGCCCGGGTGCTGGCGGTCCTGTTCGAACTGCGGCGCGCCTGGCTTTTCGGCGAGGACGCCGTGGGCCTGGAACGGCACTCCATGATCGGGAACGGCGCATCGACGGCGCTGATAACGCCGGACGCCAAGGTCTGCTGGATGAGTCATCCGC
>JBFGBS010000675.1:0-1691 GCA_041567475.1 Arthrobacter sp. | reverse complement strand
TTCGGCTACAGCTGCCAGGTGGTCCGCGTCATGGAGGAAATGGCCGGCGTGAACCCGCCGTCCTTCCCCGCCAAGGACGCCGTCGACATGACGCCGGCCGGCTTGACCGCAGGGGTCTGACCGGCACGTATTCCATGGATTCCCGGCCGGGGCTCTGGCAACGGCCGGGAAAGGGACCCACAATGGTCCCATGGAACAGAACTCGGCAGTGGAGCACGACACCACCCTCGAACACGCCTTGGATGTTGCCCGGAAAAACGTCAAGGAGGCCCAGCGCCTGCTCGACGATGCCCTGGCCAAACGGGCGACCGGAGACGTCGACGACGACCGCGTCAACCAGCTGAAGGCGCTGCTGGAGGTCGCGGCGGAAGATCTCCGGCGTGTGACCCGGGAGCAGTAACGCCGCGTCCTGTCCTCCACACTGTGGAGAACGGCGGCGCTGCCGTCGGCCTGCCCTAGGCTCGGAGCATGCCGGATCAATCCCGCCCGGGCACGGGTGCACTGTGACCACCGCATGGCCGGAGTACCGGCGCGCCCGGCGACGGGCCCGGCAGGCGTGGCTGCTGCTGGCCGCTGCGGCTCTTGGAGTGCTCGGGAGCCTCGTCTGGTTCTTTGCCGCCGGACAGTTCGCCATTTCCGACGCCGGGGCCACCGGCCCGCGCACGGCCCCCGTGCTGGCCGCCGGCTGGATGAAGCCGGTCCCGGCGGTGCGGCCCGTGCCTCCGGGCAGCGCAGCGGCGGCTTTGGATACGTTGACGGTCAAAGGCCGTGCGCCCAGGGACAACTATGACCGCGCTGCCTTCGGCGACGCGTGGTTGGACGTGGACGCCAATGGCTGCGACACCCGCAACGACATCCTCCGGCGGGATCTGGTGGCTCCCGAATTCAGCGTCGGATCCCGGTGCACGGTGGCAGCCGGTGCCTTCCGGGAACCCTACACAGGTGCTGTTATCTCCTTCCGGCGGGGTGCCGCGAGCAGCAAAGCCGTGCAGATCGACCATGTTGTGGCGCTCGGCGACGCCTGGCAGAAGGGCGCCCAGCAGTTGACGGCCCGCCAGCGGCAACACCTGGCCAACGACCCGCTGAACCTGATTGCCGCCGACGGTCCGGCGAACCAGGACAAAGGGGCATCCGACGCCGCCACCTGGCTTCCGCCCAACAAGGCGATCCGCTGTCACTACGTCGCCCGGCAGATTTCGGTCAAAGCGGCGTATGGCCTGTGGGTCACGCAGGCGGAGAAAGCCGCGATGCAGCGCGTCCTCGGCTCCTGCCCCGGGCAACCGACCATCCTGCCGTCCCCGGAGCCGACCGGAACAGCCGGCTAGGGTGCAGTCGCCTGCCCGCCCGGGCCATCAAGGGCGGGCCGCGAGCCCTGCCTCCAGCCGTTCGACGTCGTCGCGGTGGCACAGATCAGTCGCCGGCGTCATCACCGCAGCGCTGCCGGCCGCGACCGCCGATGCGAACGCGTGTTCCAGGCCACGCCCCTGGGCCAGCCGGAGGACAAAGGCGGCCAAAAAACTGTCACCGGCACCAACGGTGCTGCGGACCGCTACCTGTGGCACGGCCAGCCGGAGAATTCCGCCAGCGGAGGCCAGGACGGCTCCCTGGCCGCCGAGCGTCAACGCCACATGCTCGGCCGACCCGCCGGCGACCAGCGACTCGGCCGCCTGGACCTGGCTCTCAGCGCTCTC
>JBFGBS010000674.1:0-1694 GCA_041567475.1 Arthrobacter sp. | reverse complement strand
GGCCGCGATGGCAGCCGAACGCCAGGTCCCCCTGCGGCTTGTGTCCCTGCTGGCGCTCGACGGCGAGGACCCGCAGCACGCCGCGTCGGCGGCGCGCGCGTCGGCGGAACAAAGCGTGGCCGCCGGCGGCCCCGGCGTGGGTGAACCCGAAATCATCGTGGCCCAGGGCCGGACCATCGAGGAAGCGGTTGACCGCCTCGACTGGCGCGCGGACGAAGTCCTGCTCATCGGATCCAGCCGCCTTGCCCGGCACCGGTCGATCTTCCTCGGAACCACCGCCAACCGCATCCTGCGGGCGCTGCCCGTACCAATGATCGTGGTTCCCCGCGACTATGAGCGCAGTGATGCTCAATCCAAGCCCGTCCATTCAACGTCGAATGACTCCTCCCGAGAGGCACACAAATGAGCATCAATCCAGGGACGTCCGTGGCGACGTCAAGCGCAGACCGCAAGGGCCTGAGTGAAAAGGGCCTCAAAGCCGGCTCGGTGGGGCTGCTCGGCGCGGTCGTGATCGGGGTGTCCTGTATCGCCCCGGCCTATACCCTCACGGCCGCGCTCGGTCCGACCGTCTCCGAGGTGGGGGTCCAGCTGCCGGCGATCTTCCTGGTGGGCTTCATTCCGATGCTGCTGGTGGCGTTCGGGTACCGCGAGCTGAACAACGCGATGCCCGACGCCGGCACGTCCTTCACCTGGGCTTCACGGGCCTTCGGACCGTGGATCGGCTGGATGGGCGGCTGGGGACTGATCGCGGCCACCATCATTGTGCTCTCCAACCTTGCCGCAGTGGCCGTGGACTTCTTCTACCTGATGCTGGCGCAGATCTTCGGGAACCCGGAGTTGGCGGACCTCACCACGGTCCTGCCGCTGAATATTGCCACCACACTGGTCTTCATTGCGCTGGCCTGCTGGGTCTCCTACCGCGGCATGGAGACCACCAAGAGCGTTCAGTACGTCCTGGTCGGATTCCAACTGCTCGTCCTGGGCTGGTTCGCCGTCGCCGCCTTCAGCCATGTCGCCAACGGGACCGCGTTCGACGCGACCGCGATCGCGCCGGACTGGTTCAACCCGTTCGCCGTCGGATCCTTCTCCGCGTTCGCCGCCGGGGTATCGCTGTCCATCTTCGTCTACTGGGGCTGGGACGTCACCCTGACCATGAACGAGGAGACCAAGAATCCGGAGAAGACACCGGGCCGGGCCGCCACCGTCACCGTGGTGGTCATCGTCCTGATCTACATGACCGTCAGCCTGTCCACCCTGTCCTTCGCCGGCATCGGCGAAACCGGGCTCGGCGCCGGGAACCCCGAGAACCAGGGCAGCATCTTCGCCGTCCTGGCCGGCCCCGTGATGGGCCCGTTCGCGATCCTGATGTCCCTGGCCATCCTGAGCAGCTCCGCCGCCTCGCTGCAGTCCACCTTCGTCTCGCCGGCCCGGACCCTGCTGTCGATGGGGCACTACAAGGCGCTGCCGCTGAAGTTCGGCCGCGTCAGCCCGACCTACAAGTCCCCGAGCTACGCCACCATCGCCTCCGCGGTCGCGGCCGCAGGCTTCTACGTCATCACCCGCTCGCTTTCCGAGAACGCCCTGTGGGACACCATCACGGCACTGGGCATGATGATCTGCTTCTACTACGGCATCACCGCCCTGTCCTGCGTATGGTTCTTCCGGTCCCAGGCCTTCGGCTCCGCGCAGGCCTT
>JBFGBS010000673.1:0-1698 GCA_041567475.1 Arthrobacter sp. | reverse complement strand
GCGCACTGCAGCCCGGCCGCCGTCGCGTAGGCCGCGGCCGAGGCGGACGTGTTGCCGGTGGAGGCGCACACCACGGCCTTGGCGCCGGCAGCGACTGCCGCCGTCATGGCCATGGTCATGCCGCGGTCCTTGAAGGAGCCGGTCGGGTTCATGCCTTCGACCTTGAGGTAGACCGACGAACCGGTCAGTTCGGAGAGCTTCTGCGCGTGGACAAGCGGCGTGCCGCCCTCACCGAGGGTGATGACCTTCGTGGCCTCGGTGACCGGCAGACGTTCAGCATATTCGCGGATGACTCCGCGCCATTGGTGAGCCACTTAGACCCCTTCTACCCGCAGTACGGATGTGACGGTATTGATGACGTCGAGGCGCTTGACGGCCTCGACGGTTGCTGCCAGGGCAGCCTCGGTTGCCCGGTGCGTGACGATCCGCAGCTCTGCCGAATCGACGGAGGAGTCCTCGGACCGGTGGATGGTCTGGCGCATGATCTCGATGGACACGCCGTGCTGGGCAAACAGCTGGGCGATGCGGGCCAGGACGCCGGGCTGGTCGGCGACGTCGAGGCCGATGTAGTAGCTCGTGACGGCCGCGTCGATCGGCAGCGCCGCGACGTTGCCGGTGCTCGTTTCCGTGCCGGCCGGGCCGCCCAGGACAATCCGGCGGGCGGCGGAGACCAGGTCGCCCAGCACGGCGGAGGCCGTCGGGGTCCCCCCGGCGCCCTGGCCGTAGAACATCAGCTCGCCGGCGTTCTCCGCCTCGATGAAGACCGCGTTGAACGCGCCGCGGACGGCCGCCAGCGGGTGTTCGCGCGGGAGCAGGGTCGGGTGCACCCGGACCGAGACTCCCTCGGTGCCCTGTTCATCGGTGAGTTTCTCGGCGATGGCGAGCAGCTTAATGACGAACCCGGCGTCCTTCGCTGCGGCGATGTCGGCCGCACTGACCGAGCTGATGCCCTCGCAGTAGACATCGCTCAGGGCGAACCGGGTATGGAAGGAGAGGGCGGCCAGGATGGCGGCCTTGGACGCGGCGTCGTGGCCTTCGACGTCGGCGGTGGGGTCGGCTTCGGCGTAGCCCAGGCGCTGGGCCTCGGCGAGTGCGTCGGCGAACTGCGCACCGGTGGAGTCCATCTGGTCCAGGATGAAGTTCGTGGTGCCGTTGACGATCCCGAGCACGCGGGTGATCCGGTCACCGGACAGGCTGTCCCGGATCGGGCGCAGGATCGGGATGGCGCCGGCCACGGCGGCCTCGTAGGAGAGCTGCACGCCGGCGCGGTCCGCCTCCTCGTGCAGCGTCGCGCCGTCCTGCGCAATCAGCGCTTTGTTGCCGGTCACGACGCAGGCGCCGTTGCGCAGGGCGGTGATGATCAGGCCGCGGGCCGGTTCGATCCCGCCCATCAGCTCCACGACGAGGTCGGCGTCCTTGACGAGCGATTCCGCGTCGGTGGTGAACAGGGCCTGCGGGAGTTCGACGTCGCGCTTGGTGTCAAGGTTCCGGACGGCGATGCCGGTCAGTTCCAGGCGTGCCCCGGTGCGGGAAGCCAGCGCCTCCGCGTCGTCGAGCAGAATTCGTGCAACCTGGGCCCCGACGTTGCCACAGCCCAGCAGGGCTACTTTCAGGGTTCGCAATTCAGTCATTCAGACTCCCATGTCGCGGTTGAGCAGATCTTCTTCGGTTTCCCCGCGGACAATGAGCCGGGCGGAT
>JBFGBS010000672.1:0-1702 GCA_041567475.1 Arthrobacter sp. | reverse complement strand
CTGGCCCTGCACTTCGACCTCACCGTGCCGTTCGCCCGCTACGTCGTGGAGAACGCCGGCTACCTCGCGTTCCCGTTCCGCCGCTACCAGATCCAGAAGGTTTGGCGCGGCGAGCGTCCGCAGGAGGGCCGCGCCCGCGAGTTCACCCAGGCAGACATCGACGTCGTCGGCGACGGCGAGCTGCCATTCCGCTATGACGTGGAGATTGCGCTCGTCATCGCCGAGGCCCTGAACGCCCTGCCGATCCCGGACTTCCTGCTCCGGATCAACAACCGCAAACTCGCCGAAGGCTTCTACACCGGGATCGGGCTCACCGACACCGCCGGGGTGCTGCGCAGCATCGACAAGCTCGAAAAGATCGGTCCCGCCAAGGTCGCCGAACTGCTGCGGACCGAACTCGGTGCCACCGAGGACCAGGCGCAGGCAGCGCTGAACCTCGCAGGCATCCGGACCGCGGACACCTCCTTCGTGGAGCAGGTCCGGGCGCTGGGGGTCAGCAACGAACTCCTCGAGGAAGGCCTGAACGAACTCGAGCAGGTCATCGCCGCCGCCGTCGAGCGGGCCCCGGGACGGGTGGTCGCCGACCTGAGCATTGCCCGCGGCCTGGACTACTACACCGGCACCGTTGTGGAAACGGTCCTGGTCGGCCACGAACAGCTCGGCTCCATCTGCTCCGGCGGCCGGTACGACGCCCTGGCCAGCAAGGGCAACCGCAAGTTCCCGGGCGTCGGGCTCTCCATCGGTGTCACCCGACTGGTGTCGCGGATCCTCAGCCAGAACCTCGCCTCCGCCTCCCGCTCCGTCCCCACGGCGGTTCTGGTGGCGCTCACCAACGATGACAGCTGGGGTGCGGCGCAGGATGTCGCCACGGCGCTGCGCGGGCGCGGCATCGCCACCGAAGTCGCGGCGAAGGCCGAAAAGTTCGGCAAGCAGATCAAATTCGCCGACCGCCGGGGGATCCCGTTCGTCTGGTTCACCGACGACGACGGCAAGCACCAGGTCAAGGACATCCGCACCGGCGAGCAGCACGACGCCGATCCGGCCGACTGGACCCCGGCGCCGGAAGACCTGCACGTGCGCGTCAGCACCAACTAGCCGCGCGGATCCTCCGGCCGGGGCCGGTGCTGGCGGCGTAGCCGTAGCCGCAACGCCAGCAGCCGCCCGGCCAGGCCCGCCGCCAGCACTGCCGCCATGCCCAGCACCGAGGCGGCCGGCAGGGTCACGGCCAGGGTCAGGCAGCCGAGGAAGCCCAGGACGTTCAGCCAGCGCGGTGCGTACCAGGGCCGCCGGACCAGGGTATAGGCCGAGGCGTTGGTCACGGCGTAATAGACCAGCACGCCGAAGCTGGAGAACCCGACGACGGTCAGTACATCGGTGGTCAGCAGTAGGACAATGACGGCGGCCGCGACGGCGAGCTCCGCGGCGACCGGGACCGGGTGGGCGCCGCCTACCCGGGCCAGGGCTGCGGGAAGGTCACGTTCCCGCGCCATCGCCAGCGTGGTGCGGCCGACCCCGGCGATCAGCGCCAGCAGCGCGCCGAGGCTCCCGGCCGCGGCTCCGACCTGGACCAGGGGGGTGCCGCCCTGCAGGCCGGAGGCCGCAACGGCATCCAGCAGCGGGGTGGTCGACAGCGCCAGTTGCTGCGCCGGGAGGTGCCCCTGCAGCAGCAGCGCGAGCCCCAGGTAGATCACGAAGGCCAGGG
>JBFGBS010000671.1:0-1703 GCA_041567475.1 Arthrobacter sp. | reverse complement strand
CTGGGCCGCCCGATGCCGGCCGGGCTCCTGCGGGTACGGAACCGGACGATCGGTGCGGCCGCCGCGGTTCCGGCGGTCAATTCCCTGGTGGCCCGCCGGTTCACCATGAACTGAGCGGCCCCAGTAGTCTGTTGGCATGCCAGCAGACGCCCCGCCCACCGACTTCAGCGCCGCACGGATCCACGAGACCGTCCAGCAGATTCTGGCCGCAGGCGTCCTTCCGCCGATTGTCCAGGCCGGGCACCCGGTCCTCCGGCAGCTGGCTGCGCCGTTTGACGGGCAGTTGAACGCTGAGGAGCTCGATCAGCTCATCCATCTCATGCGCAGGGTGATGCACCAGGCCCCTGGCGTCGGACTCGCAGCCCCGCAGTTGGGGATTCCGCTGCAAATGGCGGTGCTCGAGGACCTGTTCGACGTCGATCCCGACGCCGCTGCCGTCCGCGGCCGGGAGCCGCTGCCGTTCTTCGCCATGCTGAACCCGGACTACCGGCCCAGCGGCACGGCGGCTGTGGCCTTCTATGAAGGCTGCCTCTCAGTCGACGGGCTGCAGGCAGCGGTGCTGCGGGCCGAGAACGTGGACCTGAACTTCACGGCTCCGGACGGCACCGGGCAGCAACGCTCCTTCTCCGGCTGGCAGGCCCGCATTGTGCAGCACGAGACGGATCACCTGAACGGGATCCTGTACCTCGACCGGGCCGAGCTGCGCTCCCTGAGCAACAACGCCGAATACTCCGCCCGCTGGGCCCAGCCGGACATCGGCAAGGCCCGGCAGATGCTGGGATTCCTGCAGGACACGGACCCGGCCACCGGCTTCACTCCCCGGCAGGACTGAAACGGAACAAATCCCCGACCTGGCAGTCCAGGGCCTGGCAGAGCGCCGTTAAGGTCGAGAACCGGATCGCCTTGGCCCGGTTGTTCTTCAGCACGGAGAGGTTGACCAGGCTCACCCCGACGCGGCGGCTCAGCTCCGTCAGGCTGATGTCGCGTTCAACCAGCAGTTCGTCGAGCCGGCAGGAAATTGCGGAGTAGTCCTCGGCGGGCATCAGATGAGCCCCTCGGTATCCGTCTGGAACCGGCGGCCAAGCCGGAAGACGCCGGCGACCTTCTTCTCCCCCGGCGCAGGGTGGGTTCTGGTTGCCTTCATGTCTCCCCCGAATGTTATCGATGATCGCTAATAACGACTATCGATAACCTACTCCCCATCCGGCCGGTGCGCCAGAGCCTGGTCCGCAGCGGCCCCAGACGCCACCGCCCGGGTTGACCGGCGGCCGGGCCTAGGATGAGGGTATGTTCCCCGACTCTGCCCTGCTCTGCCCGGTGTGCCGCAACAGCTTCTCCCCCGTCGGCAACAGCGGCGCTGCAACCGGGCCTGTCCGGGCCTTGGTTTGTCCAGCCGGTCACAGCTTCGACGCAGCCAAGCAGGGGTACTTCAATTTCCTTGTCGGAAAGGGGACCGTCTTCGAGGCGGACTCGGCCGACATGGTCGCGGCCCGCTTCGACTTCCTGGCCGCCGGCCACTACCAGCCACTAGCGGACGCCGTCTCCGCGCTGGCGGCCCCGGCGCTCAACGGCAACGCGGCCGGACCGCCTCCCCTGGTGCTGGACGCCGGAACAGGCACCGGCCACTACCTCCGGACGCTCCTGGACCGGGTCCCGGCGGCCGCGGCCATCGGGCTGGATATCTCCAAATTCGCGCTGCGCCG
>JBFGBS010000670.1:0-1705 GCA_041567475.1 Arthrobacter sp. | reverse complement strand
CTACAATCAGGCCTGTGTTGAGCAGCGAACCTTGCGTGGTCAGGACGTAGTTGTCCGGGCCGACCTCGAGCCATCGTGACATTGGATCTCCGTGTTCCGGCGTTGGTTTACGGTGTGCAGGCCTCGATTGTACTCACCGAGTCTGACTGTTCACCGGGCGCGGGTCATGTCCCCGCCGTCGGGCCGGCACCAGCCGCAGGATCGCGGCGCGCGTCCAGAGGCGCGCGGGGGTTTCGAACCAGCGGAACACCACAATGCTCAGGCCGACCGTGCCGGCCATCAGCAACCAGCCCACAGGCTCCGGCGGGCGCGCGATGAGGACGATCATCATCAGCGGCGCGTGGGTCAGGTAGAGCGCGAAGCTCGCCTCCCCGAGAAGGACCAGGGGTCGGCTGGCCAGGAAGCTGGTGCGGCCCGCCGGGTTCACCGCGAGGCCCAGGATGAGCAAACCCAGAAACGGCGTCATCAGGAAATAGTCCGGTTGTACCGGCCTGACGAGGGACAGCAGCGTCAGCGGAACCAGGGCCACGATCAGGGTCAGGCCGCGCCGGAAGCCACGGGACAACCATTCCCGGCCGCCGCGGACGAACACGATGGCGGCGGCTATCCCCATAACGAATTCGAACAGGTGCACCAGCGGGAACTGGTATGCCAGGTAGCCCGTCTGTTCGGGCGGGGTGAAGGTCCTGGCGGCCAGGATCAGCAGCATCTGAAAGAGCCACCCCCCGATCAGAACGTAGGCGATATGCAGCCACCGCAAGTTGCGCAGCTTCGCGATCAGGAAGGGGAACAGTGCGTAGAAGAACATCTCACAGGCGATGCTCCACGCCGGGCCGTTCCACGGCTGGGTCATGACCGCCAGCGGGAACCAGGCGGTGGTCATGGTCAGTTGCGCCAGGAAACTCGCTGCGAGGAGGGCCGGGCTGGCGTTGTCCAGTGCATACCAGTCGAGCAGGACGCCGGCTCCGGGGTGCAGGACGGCGTAGGCGACCCCTACGGAGCCAAGCCCGAGCGCCAGCAGGGTGACGGGATAAATCCGGGCGATGCGGCTCGCGTAGAACCGGGTCCGCTCGGCGGACCCGGACAGGCCCATGTAGTTATACGCCAGGATGAACCCGGACAGGACGAAAAAGAGGGCAACGGCCGTGCGGCCATGATCAAGGAACTCAATGGCCGCGGCCGGGACTGAGACGAGCCCGCGGTAGTCGAAGTGAGAAACGACGACGGCCATGGCCGCCACAAACCGCAGCCCGGTGAGCGCCGGCAGCGTCGCATCGCGAGGCTGGAGCGTGGCCGTGGACTCCCGCAAATCTATTCCCCCCATAGGACTGGTTGTCCGGGCAATCTTACGCGGCGCAGGTCATCCGTCCCGGCCGGGACCCGCCCGCCTGACGCACGCGGTCCCATGCTCGCGACGGACTTGGACGGATGAATCCTGAACTTGCAAGCCCTCCAGACACTATCGGCGGTCGAAGTGGGAGACAACCGCCATTGGGGAGTCGTTATACAACCGATTCCGGTTACGAATCAGCTTTCACTGCGCCGCGGGCGGCCGTGCCCGCCGCAGCCGCTTCGGGCAGCGGTTCACGCCGCCGGCCGCCGCCCCGGAGCCGCTTCTCCAGCGGTTTCTCGAACCAGGTGTAGGCCGCGCCGGCAACCGCGAGGGCCACAACGATGAACAGGAGCCCCTCGGCCAGCTGGAAGG
>JBFGBS010000669.1:0-1708 GCA_041567475.1 Arthrobacter sp. | reverse complement strand
AGTGGAAAGCACGCCGCTCGCCGACCGGTTGAGCGCCGAGCAGTATGCCGCAATACGGCAGGGGGCGACGGAGGTCCTGGCGCCCTTCACCGGTCCCGACGGGTCGGTGGCGGTGCCGCTGCGTGGCCTGCTGGTGACGGCGCGAAAGGAAGCCTCGAGCTGAGGGCGGTCGCGGTCAGGCCGTCGAAGCGCTTCCTGGGGCCGGTGCGGAATTATGCCGTTTTAGTCCTGCAGTTATAGACACACAAATGCAAATGATTCTCATTTAGGATCGTGTGCAGGGCGTGACTGGATCTCCTCATGCCCTCTGAACTGGCTTCTCGAACCTCTTCTACCCGCCCGGCGGCGCGTCCGGCAATGCCGCCGCTCCGGGTGAGACGACGTGTCTTGGAACGCTGCCTGGTTCCCGCGTTGTGGCTCGGCGTGGTGCTCGTGCTGTTGGTTTCCGGAAGTACGGGGCCGCTGGAAACGACTTTGGGTGAGTCCTTGCAGGTTGTGACCGGCCACCTTGTCCCCGGGATGCCGTGGATGGCGGACGGCTCGCTGTCCGTGGCGCAGGACCAGGCCGTATGGAATTTCCGGCTTCCCCGGGCCCTGCTGGCCGGAATCGCCGGCGCCAGCCTGGCGCTGGCTGGGGCCCTGCTGCAGGCCAACGTCAGGAACCCACTAGCCGAGCCCTACATCCTGGGCGTCTCGGCTGGTGCAGGCGTCGGCGCGGTGGTGGCGATTGTTGCCGGCTCCACAGCCGTTGCCGGCATCGGCCTCAATGCTGCCGCTTTTGCCGGCGCGGCCGGCGCTACCGTCCTGGTGTACCTGCTCGCGAAGCAGGGCGGGGTCATTGCCCCCTCCCGTTTGATCCTGGCGGGCGTGGCACTCGGTTCGCTGCTGTCCGCCGTCACCAACTTCCTGACCATCACCACGGATGCGCAGAACGTATACAGCGTGCTCTTCTTCCTGCTTGGCAGCGTCTCCGCGGCCACTTATCCGCAGTTGCTGCTGCCCGGGCTCAGCCTGCTCGCCGTCGCCGTCTACGCCATGCTGCGGTCCCGTGCACTGAATGCGCTGCTCGCCGGAGACGAGACCGCGACGGCCCTGGGCGTCAACGTTCAGGGGATGCGCCGCACGCTGCTGCTTGCGACAGCACTGCTGACCGCGACCACTGTGGCCGTGTGCGGCGGGATCGGTTTCGTAGGCCTGGTGGTGCCGCACGCAGCGCGGATGGCGGTCGGCTCGGACCACCGGCGGATGTTGCCGGTCACCATCTTCGGCGGAGCCCTGTTCCTGATGCTCACGGACCTTCTCGCCCGTACGGTGGCCCAGCCGGCAGAAATCCCGATCGGCATCCTGACGGCAGCCGTCGGGGCGCCGTTCTTCCTGTGGCTGATGCGCGGCAGCGGAGCGAAGCGGGCAGGGGTGAACCGGTGAATGTCAGCTTCGAAAATGTCAGCATTTGCCTCGGCGGTACCCCGATCGTGCACGAGGTCAGCCTGACCGTCCCGTCCGGTTCGGTCCTGGGCATCCTTGGCCCGAACGGCTGCGGCAAATCAACGCTCCTGCGCACCTTGTACCGGGTCAACAGGCCCTCCGCCGGGACCGTGCGGGTGGGCGGCGACGACGTCCGGCGGCTCAGCGCCCGCGAAGCGGCCCTGCGCATCGCCGTGATGGCACAGGAATCCAGCCAGGAATTTCCGATGACGGCCCGCGAGGT
>JBFGBS010000668.1:0-1709 GCA_041567475.1 Arthrobacter sp. | reverse complement strand
GAGGGCGCGGATCAGGACCACCTGGCGGGGCGTGGAGGAGAGCAGGTCCTCGCCGCGGAGCACATGGGTGATGCCCATCAGCGCGTCATCGACGGGGTTGACGAGCGTATAGAGCGGCGATCCGTCGGCGCGCGCAATCACGTAGTCCGGAATGCTGCCGGCCTTGAACGTGATTTCACCGCGGACCAGGTCGGTGAAGGTGACATCCTCCTCGGGCATCCGCACGCGGAGCACGGGCTGGCGGCCTTCGGCTTTGAAGGCTGCGAGCTGCTCGGCGCTGAGGTCACGGTCGAAGTTGTCGTAGCCGAGCTTGGGGTCGCGGCCGGCGGCCCGGTGCCGGGCTTCGACTTCCTCCGGCGAGGAGTAGCACTCGTAGGCGTAGCCGGCGTCGATCAGCTTCGCGACGACGTCCTTGTAGAGGTCCAGGCGCTGGGACTGGCGGTACGGCTCGTGCGGGCCGCCCACCTCAACGCCCTCTTCCCAGCTGATCCCGAGCCATTTCAGCGCCTCCAGCAGTTGCTGGTAGCTCTCCTCCGAATCGCGCGCCGCGTCCGTGTCCTCGATCCGGAACACGAAGGTGCCCTTGGTGTGCCGGGCGTGGGCCCAGTTGAACAGGGCGGTCCGGATCAGGCCGACGTGCGGGGTGCCGGTCGGTGACGGGCAGAACCGGACACGGACCGGGGTTTCGGCGGTGACGCCGCCGGGGGCGGAAACGGGGTCGGTGCTGGGAACGGCGTGAGACGCGGAGGCAGTAGTCATAGTGCGACCAACTTTACCGTCTTGCGCGCCGCGCCCGCCGCCATCGGAGCAGCTCCCGGCCGAGGTAGTAGCCGGCCAGCGCCAGCCCGGCGGCGATGAAGACCATCCCCAGCCACATCGGGCCGCCGAGCAGGTCGACCGCCCGGGCGGCCATCACGAACGTCCAGACCGAGCCGAGGGCGAAGAGCCAGAAGTTCCGCCGGCCGCCGGAACGCCCGGCGGTCCGGGTGGAGACTGGTCCGCCGGGCACCCTGCGCATCGCAGGCGTCCTAGCGCCGGACCACCGGGTTGGACAGGCGGCCGATGCCCTCGATTTCCACATCGAAGCGGTCGCCCGCCTGGACCAGGCCGACGCCGGCGGGGGTTCCGGTCATGATGACGTCGCCGGGGAGAAGGGTGAAGGCCTGGGAGATGATGGAAACCAGTTCGCGGACGCCGCGGATCATCTGGCTGGTACTGCCGTCCTGGCGGAGTTCGCCGTTGAGCCGGCCCTGGATCTGCAGGTCGTCGGTGTCGAGTTCCGTCTCGATCCACGGTCCCAGCGGCGCGGAGGTATCGAAGCCCTTCGCGCGGGCCCACTGCAGGTCAGTCTGCTGGACATCCCGTGCGGTGAGGTCGTTTCCGCAGGTGTAGCCGAAGATCACGTCGTCCACGCGTTCCTCGGGCACGTCCTTGCAGATCCGGCCGATGACCACGCACAGCTCCGCCTCGAACGAGACTTCCTCGGAGAACTCCGGCAGGATGATCGGATCGTTGGGGCCGACGACGGCGGTGTTGGGCTTCAGGAAGAGCAGCGGCTGCGCGGGGACCTCGTTGCCGAGTTCCGCGGCATGTTCCGCGAAGTTGCGCCCGACGCCGATGACCTTGCTGCGCGGAATGATCGGGGCCAGCAGCCGGACGTCTTCGAGCTTGTGCTTTATGGATGTTCGTTCCACGCCGTGGAAGAAGGG
>JBFGBS010000667.1:0-1710 GCA_041567475.1 Arthrobacter sp. | reverse complement strand
CTATCGGCCTGGGCGGCCGTGGCCGTGCCAGTAACGGACAGCGCCAGGAGCAGGCCGCCAAGCCCGGCACGGGCTGTCTTCAGTTTTTGGCTGCGCGACATCATCGACAGTCCTCCCCCATGTGCGAGAAATAGATCAGAATTGTGCGGTCGAAGCCAACACTAAGGTCCTTGTCGGCAGAGCCCAGCGCTCCACGTTCGCCCCAGTCTACTCGAAGCGGGTTCGGAGCCAAGCCTGCAGATGAACAAACCGGACGCAGCCGGACCTCCCGGGACGGGCCGCCCGTGGCGCCGGGGCGCCCCCTTAACCGGGATAGGCTGGAAATATGCAGCCCATCCGCCCCCATAAGTCCGCCCGCCTGCTGCTGTGCGCCGCCATGGCTGCGGCGACCGTCGCGTCCTTGAGCGCGTGTTCTCCTGTGGTGGATGTCACCCCCGCGCAGGACGCGGCGAATGCTGCGTGCGCGCCCATGATGGTGGCGCTTCCGGATGCCATCGGGGACGCAAAAATCCGCAAGACCAATGCCCAGGCGACGGCTGCCTGGGGCGATCCGTCGCTTGTGATCCTGCGCTGCGGCGTCAACGTTCCCGGGCCCACCACGGACCGCTGCGTGAGCGTCAACGACGTCGATTGGGTCATCAAGGAAGGCGACCCGGTCTGGACGCTCACCACCTATGGCCGCGACCCTGCCACGGAGATCCTGATGGATCCCAACAAGATCAGCTCGGCCACGGTGCTGGCGGATCTTGCCGCGTCTGCCCGGAAGATCACTCAGACGCGGAACTGTGTGGGCCAGGAGGATCTCGTAGACCTCCCGACCAGCAAGTAGCCGGCCGGGACGTCAGCGGCGTCCTAACGCAGCCCGGTCTTGCGGTTCAGCGCCAGGGTGATGAGTTCATCGATCAGTTCCGCGTAGCCCAGGCCCGAGGCCGCCCACATCTGCGGGTACATGCTCTTGGGCGTGAAGCCGGGCATGGTGTTGATTTCGTTGATGATCAGCTCGCCGTCGGGCGTGTAGAAGAAGTCCACCCGGCTCAGGCCTTCGGCGCCGACGGCGTCGAACGCGGCGGCTGCCAGTTCGCGGACCCGGACGATCGCTTCGTCGGGGATGTCGGCCGGGCAGCTCAGCGCGGCGGCGTCGTCCTCCACGTACTTGGCGTTGAAGTCATAGAACTCGTGGCCGCCGCCGGCCACCGAGATCTCACCGGGCATGGAGGTCCGCGGCGCGTCGGTCCCCCGGCCTTCCAGCACGGCGCATTCAATTTCCCGGCCGACGATCCCGGCCTCAATGACCAGTTTGGGATCGTGCTCGCGCGCCAGTGCAATCGCGGCGTCAAGGTCCTCCATGGAGTCCACCTTGGAAATGCCCATCGATGACCCGGCCCGGGAGGGCTTCACGAACACCGGAAACCCGAGCCGGTCCACGCGTTTGCGGACCAGTTCCGGGTCATTGAGCCACTGCCGGTCGGTCACGGCGATATAGGGGCCCACGTTCAACCCGGCGGACTCGAAGACCACCTTCATGAAGTGCTTGTCCATGCCGACGGCCGAGGCCAGCACGCCGGCACCGACGTAGCGGGTGTCGGAGAGCTCCAGCAGGCCCTGGATGGTTCCGTCCTCGCCGAACGGTCCGTGCAGCAGCGGGAAGACGACGTCGACGCTGCCGAGTTCGGTTGGAACCTCGTCAGTGGAGGCGGTGATCAATTGGTG
>JBFGBS010000666.1:0-1711 GCA_041567475.1 Arthrobacter sp. | reverse complement strand
GCGGATTTCCTGTTTGCCCTGGGAACTCTGCGCCATGCCCGGATCCGGCGCGAACTGCACCTGGACGAGATCCCGGCCCCCTCCAGGCTGGCGCCCTTTGCGGTGGCGCTCGGGGCTGAAATCCTCGGCCCCGACGAGAACGCGGGTCCGGTCCATGGCCCCGCGGCGACCGCGCTGGCGCCGGCGTCCGGCAGCGACGATGTCGAACTGGCGACCGGCCGGTTCATCCTCCTCCATGATCCTGCCGGGTCGACCCTCTGGGACGGCGAATTCAGGATTGTCACCTATATCCGCGCCCGGCTCGAACGCGAGATGGGCAATGACCAGCTGCTCGGCTCCGTCGCCTGGACCTGGCTCGTGGAAGCCCTGGAGAATCATGAGGCGCAGTACCGGGCGGCCGGGGGAACGGCGACGCGGGTCCTCTCGGAGGGCTTCGGAACGCTGTCCGGGCAGCCCGATTCGATCGACCTGGAGCTTCGCGCGTCCTGGACCCCCGCCACCCCGGACATCGCTCCGCACCTGGAAGCGTGGTCCGACATGGTCTGCACCTTTGCCGGGCTTGAGCCACTGCCCGAAGGCGTCACCGCGTTGCCGCGGCGGCTTCGCGGCGAACCCTGACGCGCAGGCCATTCCGGCTGCGGGGCACCGAATGCCATGTTGTCGGTAAACTGTAAAAACCATGACCTCTCAGATTCCGGAAATAACCACGGCCGGCGACCCGGCCGCTGACACCACAGCCCACATCACGGTGGAAGGCTACGACAGCCTGGTCCCCGAAGTGATTGACCTGAACGCTCCGCGCGACGGAGTGCCTCTCGTGATCGAGACCCAGTCCGGACTGGAGCGCTGCGCCGCGGCCCTTGCCGCCGGGCACGGCCCGGCGGGGGTGGACGCCGAACGGGCGTCCGGCTTCCGCTACGGCCAGCGGGCCTTCCTCGTCCAGATCCGCCGTGAAGGCTCGGGGACCTGGCTTATTGATCCCGAGCCGTTCGCGGACCTGCGGATCATCAACGAGGCCCTGCGCGGCGTCGAATGGATCCTGCACGCCGCCAGCCAGGACCTCCCCTGCCTGTCGGAACTGGGCATGTGGCCGGACAAACTCTTTGATACCGAACTCGCCGCGCGGCTGGCCGGACTCCCGCGGGTGGGCCTCGCCGCCGTGATCGAGCAGCTGCTCGGATTCGGGCTCGCTAAGGAGCACTCCGCCGCCGACTGGTCCACCCGTCCGCTGCCGGAACCGTGGCTGCGCTATGCAGCCCTGGACGTCGAAGTCCTCACCGAGCTGCGCGAAGAACTGATTGAACTCCTCGTTGCCGACGGCAAGCTCGACTACGCCGAACAGGAATTCGCGGCCATCCTCGAAGCCGGCCAGGCCCCGCCGCGCGTTGATCCGTGGCGGAAGACCTCCGGGTTGCACCAGATCCGCGACCGCCGCCAGCTCGCTGCCGTCCGTGAACTGTGGCTGGAGCGCGATTCGCTGGCGCAGAAACGCGACGTCGCGCCCGGCCGGCTCCTGCCGGACTCGGCCTTGGTATCAGCTGCCAAGTCAATGCCCTCCACCGTCCCGCAGCTGCTGGGCACGAAGGGCTTCCACGGCCGTGCCGCGCAGCGCGAGGCGCCGCGGTGGTTGCGCTGCATCAGCGCCGCGCAGGCCCTTGAGGACCTGCCGCCGCTGCACTTGCCGACCAACGCGCCGCCGCCTCCGCGGGTC
>JBFGBS010000665.1:0-1713 GCA_041567475.1 Arthrobacter sp. | reverse complement strand
GGTGTCCGACGTGGACCGGGCCAAGAAATTCTATGTTGACCAGGTCGGCTTTAATGCGGACCACGACGTCCGGCCCGTGGAAGGGATCCGCTTCGTCCAGCTGACCCCGCCCGGATCGGCCTGTTCCATCGCGATCGGCGAGGGCCTCACCGAGGCCCCGCCCGGCACCGCCCCGAACCTGATGATTGTTGTCAGCGACATCCAGGCCGCGCATGCGCAGCTGAAGGACAAAGGGGTGGACGTCAGCGACGTCGATGTCCAGGAGTGGGGTCACTTCGTGTACTTCGCGGATCCGGACGGCAACCAGTGGGCGCTGCAGCAGCTCCTCCCGGCCGAAACAACGGCCTGACTGCCGGGCGGTACGGCAAGATGGGGGAATGACTTCAGCTCCTGGCTTCTCTCCGCCGCGCACCCTGACGGTCCGCGCCGTGCTCTTCGATATGGACGGCACCCTGGTCGACTCAACCACGGTGGTGGAACAGGCCTGGGGCGAACTCGCCGCCCGCTACGGCCTGGACCTTGCCGAAATCCTGCGCACCTCCCACGGCATCCCGGCCCGGGACACGGTACGGCGCTTCGCACCCGACGGTGCGGACGTCGCGGCCCTGACCGCGGAACTGGGAACGATGGAACGGACCCGGACCGAGGGCATCGTGGCGCTGCCCGGGGCCGCCCGGCTGCTGGACCTCCTGCCGGCCGACGCCGTGGCGCTGGTGACCTCGGCGGACCGCATCCTGGCGGATATCCGGATGGCCGCCGCGGGCCTGGCCATGCCGGCGACGGTCGTCACCGCAGACCTCGTCACGCGCGGGAAGCCGCACCCGGAAGGGTACCTGCGCGCGGCCGAACTGCTCGGCGTGGACCCGGCCGACGCGCTGGTCTTCGAAGACGCGCCGGCCGGTATCGCCGCCGGTGTGGCCGCCGGCATCCGGACGGTGGCCGTCGGCCCGAACCCGGGCGCACTGCCCGACGGTGTCCTGCACATCCCCGACTACGCGGCCCTCTCCTGCGAGGTCGGCACCGACAGTGCGGGCCGCAGGGTCATTGCGTTCCGGCTGTGACGCTCCCCGGTGACGGCGCCAGCAGGTAGACCGTAGTTCCGCCCACCGTCTGGGCGGTGAACGTCGACTGCACCCACTCCGCGATCCGGGCCGCATCGTCCGCTCCGGTCTCGCCCTGGGTCAGGCCCGCGGCGATGAAATAGTGGATCGTTCCCTCGGCGACGAGCTGTTGGAACTGCTCCAGCGTCGGGGCCGGGTCCGTGCCGTTGAACCCGCCGACCGCCATGACCGGCAGTTCGGTCGCGAGCTGGTAGCCGGCGGCGTTGTTGGACCCGACGACGGCGGCCGCCCAGGTGAACTGTTCCGCATCTGTTGTCAGTGCGGTCACCAGTTCGGCCGATGGCGTGGTGGCGTTCAGGAGACCGCCCATCCCGCCGCCGCCCGCACGGCCCCCGGCGGTTCTGCCGGCACCGCCGCCTCTGGCATTGGTGTTGGGCTGCCCGCCGGCCGCCGCAGGCGCCGCGCCCCGCCCCGAGACCTCAGGCCCGGCGCTGACGATCGCACCGCTGTGCGGCGTCGCGGCGGTGACCTGGGCGTACGCGAGCGGACCGGCGAGCGCCACGGCGACGGCGATTGCCGCCGTCGTGCGGCTGAAGGTTCCGCGCGACGCCAGCCGCGGGACGGCGACGGCGGCGAGCACCGCTACCGCGGC
>JBFGBS010000664.1:0-1713 GCA_041567475.1 Arthrobacter sp. | reverse complement strand
GGCGGTGACGGCGCCGTGAAATCCGGTGGGGAAGATATCCGACAGCATGGTTAGGTCCATGATTTTTTCCAGGGCCTGGTCGCGGTCCGGAAACCTCAGCAGGTTCCAGTCGGCGTAGGGGACCAGCACGTATTCGGCCTGACCGCCCACCCAGCCACCCATGTCTACGTATCCGTACGCGCTGCCCGGCCGGTCCGGGTTGACGTTCAGACAGATCCCGGTCTTGCCTTCCTTGCAGTTCCGGCAGCGTCCACAGGAGATGTTGAACGGCACGGAGACGATGTCGCCGACTTTGATGAATTCCACATCGGGACCGGCTTCCACTACCTCGCCGGTGATTTCGTGTCCCAGCACCAGGTTTGGCGGGGCCGTGGTGCGCCCGCGTACCATGTGCTGGTCCGAGCCGCAGATGTTGGTGGTCACGGTGCGGAGAATCACACCGTGTGGCACTTTCCGGCCGACGTTGGCGGGATTGACGCCGGGCCCATCCTTCAGTTCGAACGTCGGGTAGTCGGTATTGATGATCTCGACGACACCGGGTTCCTTGTAGGCGACTGCTCTGTTTCCTGACATGGACGCTCCTTGGATTCTTGCTGTGTTGTGAGGAATTCGGTGCTGCCCCGCCGCCCGAAAGCGACGCTTCGACGAGCTACCTCCCCAGGTTGTTTCGCCATCGAAGCATCGTTCACGGGAACGGGACGGTCCATCCGTGATGTGGATGGAAACTACGGGAGGCCCTGGTGCTAGGCCGAGCCGTGAAATGGCCGTCCGGGAAGGTGATGTCAGACATGGATCTCCTCCACCTTGCACTGAAATATTCTGATGATCGGTAAAGATATATCAGGAACAGCGTATTGCAGGACGGGGTGCGTGTCCAGAGATTTTTTAGCGGCCGTGTATCACGCTGAGCGCCTCAGCCAGGCCGTCGGCAGCGAATACCCCGCCCGTCCGCACCCTCGGGCGCTGTTGCCGTCGTTATGTCGGCGCTCACGCTTCGGCCCGTTCGAGCCGCACGATGACGGACTTGGATGTCGGTGTACCGCTGGTGTCAGCTACCGAATCGAGCGGCACGAGCACGTTGGTCTCCGGGTAATAAGCTGCCGCACAGCCTTTCGGAGTCGAGTACGAAACGATCCGGAAGTTCTCGGCCCGCCGTTCGGTCCCGTGGAACTCGGAAATCAAATGGACCATGTCGCCGTCCGTAAAACCCAGCTCGGTGATGTCAGCCTCGTTGACGAGAACCACCCTCCGGCCGCCGTGGATACCGCGGTACCGGTCATCCTTGCCGTAGATGGTGGTGTTGTACTGATCATGTGAGCGCAGCGTCTGAAGGACCAGCCGTCCCTCGGGCACTTTGATGAACTCCAGCTCGTTGCCGGTGAAGTGCGCCTTGCCCGACGCGGTCTCGAACTGTCTGGCGTCCCGCGGAGGGTGGGGGAGTACAAAGCCGCCAGGGTGCTGGATCCGTTCCTCAAAATCCTCGAAGCCGTCGACGACCGCCTCAATGTGTTTCCGGACCAGAGAGTAGTCGTCTTTCAACGAGAGCCAGGCGGCTTGAGGCGTGTTGGGCAGCGGGAGGGTGTCATTGTCGGTGAAAAGCTTATGGGCGAGGTTGCACACGATGGCCACTTCTGAGTGGAGGTGCTCGCTGGCCGGCTTAATGCGTCCGCGGGATGCATGGACGGCGCTCATCGAGTCTTCCACCGTCACTCT
>JBFGBS010000663.1:0-1717 GCA_041567475.1 Arthrobacter sp. | reverse complement strand
TGTCCAAGGGCGTGAACTACGAGGACCTGGCCCGGGAGCACGCGCACCGGCTCAAAGCCGTTGTGCTGATCGGCGCGGACTCCAGCGGGCTTCGGGCCGCACTGGAACGACACGCTCCGGATGTCCCCGTGATCGGTTCGGCGACGGGCGACACTGGGACGGTGCAGACTGCCGGAACGGCCGACGCCGACGCAGCACCTTCGCCGGATTCGGGCGGGGCTGTGATGGCCCAGGCCGTCGCCGCGGCGGCGCAGCTGGCCGTGTCCGGGGATACGGTACTGCTGGCCCCGGCGGCTGCTTCCATGGACCAGTTCTCTTCCTACGCTCATCGCGGTGATGCCTTCATCGAAGCCGTCCGGGGGCTCGGGGAAGGGCAGGCTCAGACCAGCGAGGAGTAAGAGTGGCCAGCACGCCCACACGCAAGACGGCGGCCAGGCCCGGCACTGCCGGAATGGCTGGCAGCAAGCCCGCAGGCAATCCGGACGCGGCACGTGACCGCCGGCCCGTGGCCCTCGTGCGCCGCTGGTACCGCGGCTTCTGGGCTGCGTTGGAGGGGACCGGGAAGTCCAGCAACGGCTCGACGTACTACTTAATCCTCGGTTCCACCCTGGCCCTGACGGCGATCGGCATCATGATGGTGCTTTCCGCCTCGAGCGTGGAAGCCATCGCCGCCGGTGAGTCGCCCTACTCGGCGGCCCTGAAACAGGGCATGTTCGCCTGCATCGGGCTGGTCGCCATGATGGTCCTGACGCGGGTCAATGTGGTGTGGCTCAAACGGTTTGCCTGGCCGGCCTATGGCGTGGCCGTGATCCTGCTGCTGCTCGTGCTCCTGGTCGGACGCAGTGCGCTCGGCAACCAGAACTGGATAGACATCGGGCCGTTCACCTTCCAGCCCTCCGAGGCCTCCAAGCTGGCCCTGGCCCTGTGGATGGCCACGGTGCTGCACCGCAAGTCCAGCCTCCTGGGGGAGTCCAAGCACGCGCTGATCCCGGTCGCTCCCGGAGCCGTGGTGATCATCGGCCTCATCCTGGCCGGAAACGACCTCGGCACCGCGATGATCGTGATGATCATCACCGCGGCGGCCCTGTTCTTCGCCGGAGTCCGGCTCTACGTCTTCCTGATCTCCGGCGTCGGCCTGGCGATCGCCGCCGGCATCCTCGCGATCACCAGTCCCAACCGTGTCTGCCGTATCCTGTCGTGGACGGGGCAAACCTGCGCCGACGGCTCGGATGTGAACTACCAGTCCACCAACGGCCTGTACGGCCTCGCATCCGGCGGCTGGTTCGGCGTCGGTCTTGGCCAGAGCCGGCAAAAGTACAGCTGGATCCCGGAAGCCCACAACGACTTCATCTTCGCCATTATCGGCGAGGAACTCGGCCTCGTGGGAACCTTCGTTGTCCTGGTCCTCTTCGCCATCCTGGGTACGGCGATTTACCGCGTGGTTGTCGCCCAGACCGATATGTTCCACCGGGTTCTTGCCGGCACCATCATGGTGTGGCTGCTGGGCCAGGCCACGGTCAACATGGCCGTGGTCACCGGCCTCGCGCCCGTTGTCGGCATCCCGCTGCCGTTTATCTCCTACGGCGGATCGGCGCTGCTGATGTCACTGTGCGCGATCGGTGTTGTGTTGTCCCTGGCCCGGGCACAGATGGCGCCCGATCTGCAGCATCGACGCCTCTTCGGCATCAAGCTCCCACGGCGTTTCGCGGCGCGACCC
>JBFGBS010000662.1:0-1721 GCA_041567475.1 Arthrobacter sp. | reverse complement strand
CGGATAGGGTGGCTGCATGGATCCCCACAATCAGTCCGGCCGCAGCGGCTTTCTCCGGTACGCCCGCCCCGCCCTGGTCGCCGGCGCCATCATCGCTGTGGTCAGCGTCGCCCTCCTGATCATCATCTTCGCCCTGGACTCCTTCAACGCCACGGTCTACTCCGTGAGCGGCAATGACGTCAGGGATGCCACCGAGGAGGCCCGCGGAATCCGGGACGCCTACTCCGCGGCCCGCGCCGGCGGCATCGCTGCCCTGCTCGCCGGCGCCGCGCTCGCCGCTGCCGGCGCGCTGACGCTGTTCCGGCACCGCGGCGATGCCGGCGAGAGCGACGACGAGGCCGCCGGCGAAGAGGTGGATTTCGAGGACCTCGCCGGGCGGTAGCCCGACGGTCAGCCCCGGAACCGGGACATCTTTCTGGCACTCGCCTTGACCGAGTGCTAACTCCTTACATAGAGTCGTCCTTAGCACTCTCCCTAGGAGGGTGCTAACACATGAAGCACACCGCCTGGCGTGCTGCCGGCACCGCGACGACGGCCCGTACGCCTTGGCGCCACCGCTTCATAGTCCACAAATTTGCTGACGAAAAGGAGAGGTCCGAGTGTCGGTCTCTATTAAGCCTCTTGAGGATCGTATTGTTGTCCGCCCGCTCGAAGCCGAGCAGACCACGGCTTCCGGCCTGGTCATCCCGGACTCCGCACAGGAGAAGCCGCAGGAAGGCGAAGTTGTCGCCGTAGGCCCCGGCCGCTTTGACGACAACGGCAACCGCGTTCCCGTCGATGTCGCCGTCGGCGACGTTGTCATCTACTCCAAGTACGGTGGAACCGAAGTCAAGACCGGCGGCACCGAGTACCTCGTGCTGTCCGCCCGCGACGTTCTGGCGATCGTCGTAAAGTAACTCTCTTGGACCCCGCGCCGCTGTTCCGTCCGATTCATCTCTGACAGATCAGTTGCGCGGGGTTCTGTCTTGAAAGGACAAAATCATGGCAAAGCAGCTTGCGTTTAACGACGCTGCCCGCCGGTCGCTTGAAGCCGGCATCGATAAGCTCGCCAACACGGTCAAGGTCACCCTCGGCCCGCGCGGCCGCAACGTCGTGCTGGACAAGAAGTGGGGCGCCCCCACAATCACCAACGATGGTGTGACGATCGCCCGTGAAGTCGAACTGGACGACCCGTACGAGAACCTTGGCGCGCAGTTGGCCAAGGAAGTAGCCACCAAGACCAACGACGTTGCCGGCGACGGCACCACCACGGCCACCGTGCTGGCCCAGGCCCTCGTCAAGGAAGGCCTGCGCAACGTTGCGGCCGGCGCCGCCCCGGGCGAGATCAAGCGCGGCATCGAGGTCTCCGTCGAGGCCGTCGCCGCCCGCCTGCTGGAGAACGCCCGCCCGGTCGAAGGCAGCCAGGTCGCCAACGTCGCCTCCATCTCCGCCCAGAGCGACGAGGTCGGCGAGCTCCTGGCCGAGGCCTTCGGCAAGGTCGGCAAGGATGGTGTGATCACCATCGAGGAATCCTCCACCACCCAGACCGAACTGGTCCTCACCGAGGGCATGCAGTTCGACAAGGGCTACCTGTCCCCGTACTTCGTCACCGACGCCGAACGCCAGGAAGCAGTCCTCGAAGACGCCCTCATCCTGATCAACCAGGGCAAGATCTCCTCGGTCCAGGACTTCCTGCCGCTGCTGGAGAAGGCGCTGCAGAGCTCCAAGCCGCTGTTCATCAT
>JBFGBS010000661.1:0-1721 GCA_041567475.1 Arthrobacter sp. | reverse complement strand
GCCGCGTCCATCATGGCGATGGACCGGTCCGCGGTGTTCATGGTGCCGATGATGTACAGGTTGTCCGGCAGGGTGAAGGGCTCGTTGGGGCTGTACTGCAGGTAGATCCGGTCGTCGCGGTATTCGAGCAGGAAGTACAGCTCGCCGAAGACCTTTGCGAGGTTGGCCCGGTTCATCTCGTCGATGATCAGGAAGTAGGGCTTGGTCTCGTTGCCGGGTTTGGCAGCCTCCTCGGCGAGCCGGCGCAGCGGCCCGGCCACAAGCTTGAAGGACACCTGGCCCTCGTCGGTCTTGTCCGGCCGGAAGCCCTCGAAGAAGTCCTCGTAGGCGTACGAGGGGTGGAACTGGACGAGCTTGACCCGTTCGTCCGTGGTGTCGCCGGCCAGCTCCGCCGCGAGGTGCTTGGCGAGGTACGTCTTGCCGGTGCCGGGCGGACCGTAGAGCACAAGCTGCCGGTTTTCCTCCAGCAGTTCCGCGATCTCCTGCAGCGGTTCCAGCTCCATGTGCAGGGAGGCGGCGAACTCCGGCGTCAGGGCCCGGAAGCCTTCCTGTGCGGGTTCGACGACGGCGGACGGCTCGGCGTCGTCGGCCGGGTCCGCCTCCGCTTCGGTGGGAAGCAGCGCCTGCAGCGCCTCAATGACGCGGGTGATGTCCACGATGATGCCGGCGGTGGCCAGTTGCCGCTGGACGTGCCGGGGCAACTCGGCCATGTCATGGGTCTCGTCGAACCAGCGGACCTTGCGCCGCAGCCGCCGGTTGTCCTCGTGGTGCTGGGGCTCGCCGAGGACCACCCCGATCCGGACGGTGCCGGCGTTCTGGTACAGGGCAAGATCGCCCGGCTTCATAACCGTCAGGAAAGCGAAGACCGCTGTTTTGGTGTCTTCGCGTTCGACGTAGCCCAGGTGCTTATAGTCCTCGTCCACGGCGTGCTGGACGAGCCCGGCGGTGACGCCCGGGTCCAGCAGGCGGAGATGTTCGACGTCGAGCGTCACCGCTTCCTCGTCCCGCCAGGTTCCGAGGAGTTCAGTGTTGTCGTGGTGGGTGCGCAGCAGCCAGGCCCGGCGGCCCGGGTCGCCGACCTTCCGCCACTGGCTGACGAGCTGGCGGGAGTACCAGTCGATCCGGCGGCCGGCCTGTTCGTCGAGGTGGAGCCGGATGCGGTGGATGTCCGCCGAGACCTCCTCGTCGCTGTCGCCCTTGGCCCCGCCGACGAGGGAGGCGAAAGCGTCGCGGATCTCCCGCCGCTCGACGTCGGTCACCACCGGTTCAAAGTAGCTGGGCCACACCAGGAATTCGATGCTCCGCCGGATGGCGGGCTGATCATCGGGGGTGCCGGCCACAAGCTTGTGGAAGGCGAGCGGGTCCTTGAGGGCGGCGGAGACGACGTTCGCCGGTTGCAGCGCCACGTGGTGCACAAAGCGGCACAGCCACTTCAGGTGGTCCCAGATGGTCCAGTTGAACTCGGCGGTACGGTCCCGGATGACGCCGTGGTCGGTCATGTCGGCGAAGAGTTCGTCCGGGAGTTCCAGTGCAGGCTGCAGCCAGGACGCGGCCTCCGCGACGCGTGCCTGCTTGACCTTGAGCGATTTGACCTCGTGGGCCAGCGGCAGCGACTGCAGGAAGAGCAGTTCGACGGCGAGCTGCTTGGCTCCGCGCGAGGCGCCCTCCAGGTTGTGCCGGAGGTTGGTCATCATGGGCGCTTTGGGATCCGGGACCGCCTG
>JBFGBS010000660.1:0-1724 GCA_041567475.1 Arthrobacter sp. | reverse complement strand
TCTTCACTGAGATCCGCGGCTTTGAGGCCGAACTCGCGGCCATCGACGCCGCTATCGCCGCCGGCCCCGCCGACGCCGAACTGGACCGGCTCATCACCCGGCAGGCGGAGCTGTTCGAGCACATGGACCGCCTGGACGGCTGGGACTACGGCCGGCGGATCGAGAAGGTCCTGAGCACCCTCGGGTTCGACGCCGCGCACCGGCTCTGCGCCATCGATGAGCTTTCCGGCGGCTGGCGAAACCGGGCCGCCCTGGCCAAGATCCTCCTGGAGCAGCCCGATGTGTTACTTCTGGACGAACCCACCAACTTCCTGGACGTCGCCGGCGTCGAATGGCTCGAAGCCTGGTTCCGGGATTTCCGCGGCGCCGCGATCATCGTCTCGCACGACCGGAAGTTCCTTGACGCCGTCGTGACCCGGATCGTCGAGGTGGAGAACTTCCACCTGCACGAGTACCCGGGGAACTTCGCCGAGTATGTCGTGCAGAAGCAGTTCCGGCTCAAGACGCTCGAAGCGCAGTTCGTGCACGAATCGGAACTGCTGGCGTTTGAGGCCGAAGGCATCGCGGACCGTCGCGAGGCCGCCAAGTCGGCGAGCCGCGGGCTGGGCAACCAGCTGGCGAAGATCAAGAAATCCCGGACCCCGCGCCCCGTGGACCAGATCGTCACGGAAATCTACGGCGGCCTGCACGTCAAGGATGTCCTCTGCCGGGTGGAGGGACTCGGCAAGTCCTACGGCAGCAAAGTCCTCTTCGAGGACCTCAGCTTCGAGATCCGCCGGGGCAACAGGATTGTGGTCCTCGGTTCCAACGGCAGCGGCAAGTCCACCCTGCTGAAAGTCCTCACGGGCGAGGAGGCGGCGGACGCCGGCGACGTGGTGTGGGCCAAGGGGCCCGGGTACGTCTCCTACAACCAGATGCTGGACGACCTCGACGACGGCGACACCGTCTCCCACGCGGTCAATGCGCTGCCGGACAGCCTGGCGTTGAGGGCCACGAAGAAATCCGTCAACCGTTTCCTGGCGATGTTCCAGTTCTCCGAGGCGGATCTCAAGCAGAAGATCGGGAACCTGTCCGGCGGCCAGAAGGCCCGTGTCGCCATGGCCCAGTGCCTGCTGTCCGGGGCCTCCGTCCTCCTCCTCGATGAGCCCACCAACCATCTGGACATGTCCAGCACCCAGGTCATGGAGCGGGCGTTGCTCCACTTTCCCGGCGCCGTCGTGGTGGTCAGCCACGACCGCTTCTTCAGCGAGAAGATCGCCAACCGGCTACTGGTCTTCGGCGGCGACGGTGCGGAACCCGGAGAAATCCACGTCCGCGCCGCGTAGCGTCCACGCCGTCCACCAGCGCCGGACCTGCACGGACCGGGGCATCCGCGGGATAATGGAAGCATGGCAGGACAGGACCAGAACGGCGACCTGTGGGAGGAATTCGACCGGCTCAAGCCGGCCGGCCCGGACCGCGTCGCCGGACAGCCGGGCGGTGAGCCGTACGGCTTCGGATTCCGCACGGGCGTCAGGAGCGCCCGGGTGGCCTTCGCGTCCGCGGTCTACACCCTGATCCTGGGCACCGTACTGGTCGTCACCGGGGCCGTCGTCTTCATCGGCACCGGAGAGTGGCTGCTGCTGGGTCTTATGGCGCTCGTGGAGGGCGTCTTCATCCTGGCATTCGCCCGGCTGGTGGCCCAGGCGCGGAACCGCCGGGCCGCCGGCTGATCGGCCGCCGGC
>JBFGBS010000659.1:0-1736 GCA_041567475.1 Arthrobacter sp. | reverse complement strand
TGTGAGTCGTTCCTGGGACTGATCTAAGTCAATCGCGCGGGGCTGGCCGGTGCACGAGTAGCGTTCACCCGACTTCGTCCGCGGATTCCTGGCCGCGACTACTTGGAGTCAGGCCTGCCGATACCCGCGGACACCTGCGCCGTACGCAGGCAGCCGGCGGCGGGGCAATCGGCCTCAGGAGCGCAGCGCCCGACCCGCGCGGAGCTCGGTCCGCCGGCGGACCCCGAGCTTGGCCAGGATGTGCGAAAGATGTCCCGCCACGGTCCGCGGTGAGACTCCCAACGCCGCGGCGATTTCGGCGTTCGTGGCGCCGCCCGTGACGAGCTCCCGGATTTCTTCCTCCCGAGCGGTCAACGTGGTGCCTGCAGTGCCCGGCACGAGGCGGAGCTGCGCGGCAGTGCCGGCTTCAACCAGGCGGTGGTGCACGCGCCGTTGGACCGTGGCCTGCTTCCACCTGTCCGGTGCTCGTTCCACCAGTCGTCCGGCTTGCTCTGCGGCCTCGAGCGAGAGCAACAGGCAGCCTGCGCCCAACGCGTCATCACTGATATTGATGAGTCCGCCCGCATCCTCGGCCGCCACCGCACTGGCATACGCCGACAGCAACCGTGCCTCGGCGCCTTCCAGGCGTGCGCTGCATGCGGCAAGCGCCGCTGCCTCCCGGTTGTCTCCGCGGCGGACGACCAACCGCCGGATCTCGGCTTCCACCCCGGCAAGCCCCTCGTGGTGTGCTTCGTCGGCGAGTTGCAGCAGCCCGGCACTGGCGCGGTGTCCCCGGCCCGGCAGCGGAGCCGCGGAGCGGCAGTAGGCCTCCGCCAGCAACCGCACGGTGCGCGGCTCCCCGTATCCGATGCTGCGGTAGGCCAGCACGTACTGCTGTGCCGCGTGCGGGTTCCCGGCGCACGCTGCTGCGTAGGCTGCCAGGGCGAGAGCGAAGGGCCGCAGGGTCAACGGATCGGCAATCAGGAGTTCTTCGTCCGCCAGCTGCAGTTCGGCCAGGCTGTCGCGCATCCGGCCCTGACGCAATCGCGCGTACCCGTGCAGGAGGTGCAGCATGCCGCCGCTGAACAGCAGGCGGCCAGGTTGGTGCTTCGCGTACTCGTCAAGGACCGTGTCCAGCTCCGTCCAGCGCCCGGCTCGGATCAGGTTCAGGCCATGCCGGCAGAGCATCCCCTCGTAGACCAGCGGAAGCGCCCGGCAGGCGTCTGCCGCGCCCAGCCACGCCTCGTCGTCGAGTTCCAGCCCGGACACCAACCGGCCTTGTGCGGTCAGCAGTTCGGCGAGTTGGGACAACGCGGGCAAGCAGATTTCCGGAACGGACCGGCTGGCCTCGGCGAGCTCTCGCAGCCCGGCCGCAACGGCCGCGAACCGCCCGTCCCAGCCGCGCAACAGCAGATCCGCCGCCATCCCGGCGGCCGGCAAGGACGTCCACGGCTGTCCGGCCAAAGACGGCCCGGGGCTGCGGCCGACCGGTCCGGCGGCCGGTCCGGCCAAAGACGGTCCGGCGACGGCCCCGGCGGCCGGTCCGCACGCCTTGGCTGGGGCCGGGCGAGCGGCGGTGGCGTGTTTGAGCCTGTCCGCAAGGAGGGCAGCCAGGTAAACGGAACGCCCGTGGTGCAGGGGGAAGGCGTCTCTCAGGCAGCCAGCAGCCGCCTCCATCCGGCCCAGCAGGTAGTGCGAGTAGGCCAGTTGGATCCGGGCTTCAGGAAGGAACCGCGCGTCAGTCACGGCGGCGGCGG
>JBFGBS010000658.1:0-1737 GCA_041567475.1 Arthrobacter sp. | reverse complement strand
GGGAGCCGGCCAGGGCTCAGACGAGCAGATCGACGACGGGCTGGACGTAGCTGCGGAAAAGTTCGGGCTGGGAGAGCAGTTCCCGGCTCATGATCATCTTGTCCGGTTCGAGGTACCAGGCGCGCGGCTCAGCGAGCGGCAGTTCGATAATGGTCAGGGTGAACTCCCGGGCGGCCCGCCCGGCGTCGAGCAGGCGGTCTTCCACCATGTCGGATAACAGCAGTGCGGCTCCGCTGGTATCCCGGGCCGCTTCGAGCGCCGTGTATTCGCCGCGGCGTTCGCGGGCCCAGGTCAGGGCGGCTCCGAAGTGGGCCTGCAGGACCCGCCGGAGTGCCGGTGAATTACTGAACGCCGGAAACTCCGGGGGGGCCAACGCGGGCGACATCTCCGGATAAGCCTTCAGCAGCTGTTCCCACCAGGCCTCCCACTCGGTCTTGAGCGCGCTGATTCCCCCCACCTCGGCAATCAGGTGTGCGTGGTCGGAGGCGCGGATCTTGGGTGCCACGTGGCAAAGCGCCGGGTGCCCGGCGCTGTTCAGTCCGGCGGCGTCGCGAATATAGAGGGCAATCAGCATGGGCCCGGACGTGTCCATCGTGATCCGCCAACCCGGTCCGCCGGTTTCGTGCATCAAAATGCCTCCCTTGGCCAGCCGTACTCCCCCAGTCTATTCCTGAAGTTAGGGCAGGTTAATGGCTGACAGCCAATCTGCCCTCAGCCTGGCCTGCCACACTCCCGGCCCTGCCCCCGGCGCGGCCCAAGTCCGCCAGATGGGCCGCGAGCACATCGCCGCAGATCCGGGCCGTCATCCAGTCCGGCTGCAGCAACGCATGCAGGGTCAGCCCGTCCAGCGTTGCCAGCAGACGCTCGGCCTCGGTGACGAGCCGGTGTTGCTCCGCTTCCCCGCTCCCCGCGTCGCCGCTGAGCTCCTTCACGAGCCGCCCCACGATGACAGCCACGGCGCGGTGGCCGCGGTCGGCTGCCGGCACCAGGAAGCTTTTCGTCCGGGCGGCGTTCTTGAAGGCCATCCAGACGCAGGCTTCGACGGCCCGTTCCCCGTCCAGCGGCAAGAATTCGCTCAGCAGGGCCAGTGCACCGCGGTGGAACGCCGCGGTCCCGGGCGTCAGGCCGGCGAGGTGCGCATCGGCGGCCGTCAGCCGGCCCACGATCCGGTCCACGACGACGTCAAACGAATGCGCGAGAAGCTCCTCACTGCTGGCGAAATAGTGGCGGACTGATCCGACCGCCAGTTCCGCCTCGGCGGCGACCTCACGCAGCGAGGCCCGCTCAAGCCCTTCCGCGGCGATGATCCGGAAGACTGCTTCGACGATTTCCTGACGCCGGACGGTGGCGTCGACAAATTTTGGCACCCGTCATTCTTAGCATGGAACGGCCGTGAGCTTTGCCGGGGCGGTCCTTCCCGGTCCGGGCACGAGTGTGTCGTGCGCCGGGCACGGGCGTCGTGTGCCGGGCACGGCAACGGCCGCGCACCGTGGCAGGTGCGCGGCCGTCGTCGGGCTGCGTCAGGCTCATGCCCGGCCAGGTGCCGGGCGGAGGGCCTAGCGGACCGGGTAGTGGCGTTCCGGTTCGCCGATGTAGAGCTGCCGCGGGCGGCCGATCTTGGTGTTCGGGTCGCTGATCATCTCGCGCCACTGGGCAATCCAGCCCGGGAGGCGCCCGATGGCGAAGAGGACGGTGAACATCTTCTCGGGGAAGCCCATGGCCTTGTAGATCAGGCCG
>JBFGBS010000657.1:0-1737 GCA_041567475.1 Arthrobacter sp. | reverse complement strand
TCCGGCAAAGGCGCCGACTGCACCTGCACCCCCACCATGAGACGCCGGTACCTGGCGAGGTTGTCCGGGCCGCTACTGGACCGGGTCGATATCCAGTTGCAGGTCGAACGGATCTCGCTGGCTGATTTCGGTGTGTCCGGGGAGGGTGAAAGCACCGCGGTCATCGCCGGGCGCGTCCTGGACGCCCGCCGCCGCCAACAAGAGCGGCTGGGGCCGCTACGGATCGAAACCAATTCGCAGGTTCCCGGGCGGGTGCTGCGGGGTGCCCTGCGGCTCCCGCCACCCACCACCCGGATCCTGGATGTCGCCTTGGAACGCGGCGTGCTGACAGCCCGCGGCTACGACCGTGTGCTGCGCCTGGGCTGGACCCTGGCCGACCTCGCCGGCCGGGATGCTCCCGATGCGGACGACATCGGACAGGCCCTGGGGCTCCGCCAGGCTGCCGCCGGGACCGGATGAACGCCATGAACAACCGCACCTGCCGGGTCAGCCGCCCCGGAGAGCGCCGACGGAACGGTTCCGTGCGGCCGCCGGGACCCGGCCCGCGATCCGCCGTCCCCGGGGAAAGGACAACACCATGAAGGACACCGAGCGAATGGCCAGGGCGGCGCTGTCCCGCCTCTTTGAACCGCAGGACGCGGCAGCCCTGGCCCTCGTCAGGCACGCCGGCGCGGAGGACGCCCTGAAGATTGCCACCGGCCAACTCACAGCCGGACCGGGGCTGGAACACGCAATCTCCGGAGTGCTGGCGGAGAACGGTGCAGGCGACAGTTGGCCGGGCCTCCGGGAATCCCTCAAGCGATGGGCCCCTCGGGTTCCTGACCTGGCGCCGGAACGTGACCTGGCCACGATGCAGCGGCTCGGCGGCCGCCTCATCATTCCCGCCGACGAGCTCTGGCCGGCCCAACTGTCCGATCTCGGCCTCCAGGAGCCGCTGTGTCTCTGGTGGCGGGGAGTGGAGCAGGAACTGCCGCCGGCGGCCACCGCCATCGCCCTCGTAGGCTCCCGGGACAGCACCTCCTATGGCGCCTCGGTCACGGGCGATCTCGCCTACGCACTGGCCCGGCGCGGCTACAGCATCATCTCAGGCGGCGCCTACGGAATTGACGCCCACGCCCACCGCGCGGCACTGGCGGCCGGCGCGGCCGGACTGCCCACCATCGCGGTCATGGCCGGGGGAGTGGACCGCTTCTACCCCGCCGGGAACGAGGACCTGCTCAGGACGGTCGCCAACCAGGGCGCTGTCCTCGCCGAAGTTCCGCCCGGGTCGGCGCCCACCCGGTACCGGTTCCTGCAACGGAACCGGCTCATAGCCGCGCTGGCATCGGTCACCGTGGTGGTTGAGGCGCGGTGGCGGTCCGGGGCGCTCAATACCGCCCACCATGCCGAAAGCCTGGGCCGGGCGGTCGCCGCCGTGCCGGGCTCGGTCCACAGCGCCAACTCCGCCGGCTGCCATCGGCTGTTGCGGGAGGGCGGCGCTGTCTGTGTGACGGACGCCGGGGAGATCGCCGAACTGGCGGCCCCCAGCGGGACCTCGCTGTCCGAGGAAAAAGCGGGCCGGACAGAACCCCATGACGGACTGAACCTCGAAGACCTGATCCTGCTCGATGCGCTGCCTCTGCGGACCACCACCTCCGTCGACAAGCTCGCGGTCGTGGCCGGGCTGAGCCCGGACTCGGTGCGGGCCGGCCTCGGACGGCTCGGGCTCCTGGGGCTGGCCGCCTCGGAGCGGGGCGG
>JBFGBS010000656.1:0-1738 GCA_041567475.1 Arthrobacter sp. | reverse complement strand
GACTCGGCGACCCTCCGGACCGTGGCGGGCAAGTCCAGCATCAGCGTCACCGGCTGGACTCTGGACCCCGTCTTCCCGGCGGTCTCCATCCCGGACCACGTCTACATCACGTACCCGGACGGCTCCCGCAAGGGCTTCGCCTTCACCGCGAACCTCAAGCGGCCTGATGTCAACAGCGCCCTGGCCACGGTCGGCAACCACGGGTTCGTTTCCTCCGTCCCGGTGACCCAGCGCGGCACGTACGAGGTCTGCGCCTTCGGCGTGGCAGCGTCACCGCTCAGCGCCGCGAACTCGCTGCTGGGATGCCGTTCACTGACCTACTAGGTGTACTGCCCAGGCAGGTTGGTTAACCGGCCGATGGGCGGTTGGCCTCCGATTGCGGTGTGGGGCCTGTGGTGATTGTAGTGGTGCAGCCATGCCGGGAGGGCGTTTCTGCGGGCTGATTCCGTGGCGTAGAAGCGTTTGAATGCCCATCCGTCGGCGAGGGTTCGGTGGAAGCGTTCGATCTTTCCGTTGGTCTGCGGGCGGTACGGCCGGGTCTTCTTTGCCCTGATGTTCAGTTCCCGGCAGGTGTCGCGCCAGAGGTGGGACTTGTAGGCCGATCCGTTGTCGGAGAGGACCCGCTCGACGGTGACGCCGCGGGCAGCGAACCAGGACACTGAACGCCTGAGCACTCCAACTGCGGTGGCCGCTGTTTCGTCACCATGGATTTCGGCGTAGGCGACCCGGGAATGATCGTCGATGACCGTGTGCACATAGGCAGTGCCTATGACCGGGTGGCTGCGGCTGCCGGACCTGACCGGCGTCGCTGCACGGTTCCGGTCGCCCTGATTTCGGCCGACGTAGCGCCAGCCGCCACCGTCCGGGATGTTGCCGAGTTTCTTGACGTCGACGTGGATCATGGCCCCGGGCTTGTCGTGTTCGTAGCGGCGGATGATCTCGCCGGTGCGTTTATCCACGTGGTGCAGGCGGTTCAGCCGGCACCTAACCAGGACTGCATGGACCGTCGATGCCGGCATGGCCAGCTTCGCGCCGATCGCGACCGGTCCCAGCCGTTGCTTCCAGCGCAGGTGCACGACCTTGCGCACCAGCTGCTGCGGGGTCCGGTTCGCCACCCGGTGCGGGCGCGAGGATCTGTCGGCCATGCCAGCCTCGCCCATCGCGGCGTAGCGAGTCGCCCACCGGTTGGCCGTCGGCCAGGAGCAGTTGAACTGTTCGGCGGCCCGGGACACCGGCCAGCCGTGTTCTACGACCAGACGCGCGACGCGTAAACGTTGGCGTGGAGTCAAAGCGGCATTAGCGTGGGACATTGAGGACCTCCTGGTCGCCTCAGCGGTTGTCTAAGCAACTCCACTGTGCAACCGGAGGTCCTCACCTTTGGGTCAACGACTCCAGCGAGTCATCACATTCACCCAACCAACGTCCCTGAGCAGTACAACTAGGCGGCCCGGGGCCCAAACCGGAAGGCCCCGGGTCCCCGCCGCGCCAGGCTTGCTAGTCGTTGGCCAGGTACTCCGGCACTGACGTGCCGGAGTCCTCCCGGTCGGCCGGGACGCCGGAATTGCGCCGCGGCGACTTGAAGATCCAGTGCTTGTAGAGCAGGAAGTTCCAGATGGTGGTGGCAACGGTCGCAATGACCTTGCCGAGCGCGTAGGGATGCCCGGCGGCATCGACCAGATTGACGACGACGTCGATGGCGATGACGTTGAAAACCACGAGGGCGCCGTACTTGATCATG
>JBFGBS010000655.1:0-1746 GCA_041567475.1 Arthrobacter sp. | reverse complement strand
GATGGCGGCGACAAGGCCGGCGAGGCCACCACCGACAAGCGGTCCGACGATGGGAATCCAGGAGTAGCTCCAGTCGCTGGAGCCTTTGCCCTTGATCGGCAGCAGCGCGTGTGCGATGCGGGGGCCGAGGTCACGGGCGGGGTTGATGGCGTAGCCGGTGGGACCACCGAGGGATACGCCGATGCCGACGACGAGCAGTGCCACGGCCAGCGGGCCCAGGCCGGACGGTGTCCCGCCGAAGGTCAGGATGACGAAGACGAGGACGAAGGTACCGATGATCTCGGTGACCAGGTTCCAGGTGGTGGAGCGGATGGCCGGGCCGGTGGAGAAGACGCCGAGCTTGCTGGCGGGCTCGGGTTCGGCGTCGAAGTGCTGCTTGTAGGCCAGCCACATCACCACGGCACCGAGGAATGCTCCGACCAGTTCACCGCCGAAGTAGGTCAGCGTCGAGGCGAAGTCCACCGGGACCCCGGGGGCGTATTCGCTCTTGCCGTTGAGCAGCAGACCGAACGTGACGGCCGGATTAATGTGTGCGCCTGACATAACGGCCACGTAAACGCCGGAGAAGACAGCGATGCCCCATCCCCACGTGACCATCAGGAACCCGCCGTTGTTGCCCTTTGTGCCCTTGAGGGCGACGTTGGCAACAACGCCACAACCGAGCAGTGTCAGCATCGCTGTGCCGAACACTTCGGATAAGAAAACAATTCCAAGAGACATCTTTGACTCCTCTATGTTCTGTTGTCAGCCCTTCGCGGGTTTGAAGGGCCGTTGGGGCCGGCAGCGTTTCTGCGCTGCCGGCCCTTCCCTGCCGGTCCAGCCAGGCGGACCGGCAGCGCTTGCCCCCGGGCTTCCCCGCCCGGGGCGCGCAAGCCGTATCAGGCGACCAGGCTGTCCACCGTGACGCCGTGGAACCGTTGCAACACCTCCTGTGCGTGGGTGATTTCCGAGGCCCGGCGTTCCGCGTCCCACCCCAGGGGACCGGACAGGATCTCCGATACTTCGTTCAGGAGTTCGCCGGTGACCAGGCCGCGGAAGGCCAGGGACGTCCGGCGGATCAGCACGTCGATCAGGTGCCCGATCTGCTCGTTCTCCGCCATGAATTCCAGCTCACGGACGCTCAGTTCACGGGTGGAGCGCAGCAGCCGGTCCGGTTCGCGGTCCAGGTAGGCGATGACGGCTTCGGCTCGGGTCCCGTACCGGGTCAGCAGCACGGTGGTCCGGTCCGCGTCGCGGCCGGCGGACATGTGGGCCTTGATCCACCGCTGGATGCCTTCCTCGGTATCCGGGAAGTCAGCCCCGCCGCCGATGGGGAGCTTCGCCGTCGAGGTCTTCCGCTCCATGCCGAGTTCGGTGAGCACATCGTTGGTCATGTGTTCGGACAGTGCCCGGAAGGTGGTCCACTTCCCGCCCACGAGGCTCAGGACGACGGCGCCTGCGGCCGCCGCGTCCGCAGCCGCGGTCCGGCGTTCAATCCGGTAGTCCCGGCTCACGAAGCCGGGCTGCGTCGCATCGTTCTTCGGCAGCGGACGGACCCCGGAGAAGGAGTACACAATCTGGCCGCGGTCAACAGCCACATCCGGGAAGACGTGGCCGATCAGGTCGATGAAGTAGTCAATCTCGGCCTCGGTGCAGACGGCATCTTCGGCCATGTCGGCGAAGACGTCCGTGGTGCCCACCAGCACCCGGTCCCCCATCGGGTAGATCAGGACGATCCGGCCGTCCGTGTGTTCGAAGAAGATTTCG
>JBFGBS010000654.1:0-1748 GCA_041567475.1 Arthrobacter sp. | reverse complement strand
TGCAGCAGGCTGCGCATAATGTACTGGGCACGCTCCGTGCCCTGTTCCTGAATCAACGCATCCAGGGACTCACGCCACTCGGCGGTCTCTTCCGGATCACGATCAGGCAGCTGGTTAGTCAACCCGCTGAGGATATGGGAGCTATCTTCTCCTGCAGCCACGGCAGCCTCGTTTCATCTTTGAATGTCTGGGCCAGTAGTTTTCGTATTATGAGAAAACTTTCTTGCTATTCGAGATTAGCGATCCGGTTGCGGGCCGTCAACCAGGACCGGCCGCCTCCGGCCGCCACCGCTCGCCCGGGCGTTGTCGACGGATTGTGACTGCGTCGGCGGCTCCCCCGGGCTGACAGCCGGACCCGCGGCACCGTAGGCTCCTGCCGGGCGGTCCTGTTGTCCGCCGCCGCCGGAAGGAGACACGTGCCCAGCATCCCAGAGCCCAGCGTCAAAGTTGCCGTCGTGACCGGGGCAGGCTCCGGCATCGGCCGGGCCGTTGCCCGGCTTATGCTCGCCGAGGGCTACCGGGTCATCCTCGCCGGGCGCCGCCGGCAGCCATTGCTCGAAACCGCCGGAGACCACCCCAGCGCGCACGCGGTGACCTGCGACGTCACCGTCCCGGACGACGTCGAACGCCTCTTCGCGGAGGCGCTCCAGCGCTGGAGCCGGGTGGATGTCCTGTTCAACAACGCCGGGACCTTCGGGCCGGCCGCCTCGGTGGACGAAATCAGCGTGGCCGACTGGGATGCCACCGTGGCCGTCAACCTGACCGGTTCGATGCTGTGCGCCGCGGCAGCGGTCCGGGCCATGAAGGCCCAGTCGCCGCAGGGCGGCCGGATCATCAACAACGGCTCCATCGCCGCACATTCACCGCGCCCCCGCACCGTGGCTTACACCGTCACCAAACACGCCATGACAGGGCTGACCAAGAGCATCGAACTGGACGGGCGCGGCTTCGGCATCAGCTGCGGGCAGATCGACATCGGCAACACCGCTACGGACATCATGGACACGATCGGGGTCAGCGCCGGAGCCCTCCAGGCGGACGGGAGCCGCAAGGTCGAGCCCACCTTCCCGGTGGAAGACGCAGCCCGTGCAGTGCTGCTGATGGCCGGCATGCCACCCTCGGCCACGGTAGGGTCCCTTGTGATCACGGCGGCAGGCATGCCGTTCATCGGCCGTGGCTAGGACATCCGCGGCCTGCGCGGGCGCCCTGCCTGCCGCGGCAGGCAGGGCATCCGCGCATCAGCTGCCGCGGTAGCTGGAGAAAGAGAACGGACTCAGGAGCAGCGGGACGTGATAGTGCGCCTCGTTTCGGTCGACCGTGAAGGTCAGCACGACCTCCGGGAAGAACGTCGGCGTGTCCAAGGCGGCGAAGTACTCCGCCGTGGAGAACTGCAGGCGGTAGGTGCCGGAGTCCAGCACCTCGGGGCCGAGGTCCTTGACGCGCCCGTCGTTATCGGTCCGGGCCGCGGCCAGTTCCGACCAGGCGCCGTCATCCAGCGCCAGCAGGCTGACCGGAACACCGGCGGCCGGCTTGCCCGTGGCGGTATCAAGAATGTGCGTCGTTATGTGGGACATGGTCACTGGCTCATCATTCCTTGGAGTCGATGGATGGCGATCTCGCGCAGCTGCTGCTGCACAATGGGTTCTTCTTCAGCGGCGGAATGGGAGATCCGGACCTGGAGGGCTTCCAGGATTTCTTCCTTGCTGCGGCCTGCGGCACGGATCAGGAATACGCGGCCGAACTTCTCC
>JBFGBS010000653.1:0-1749 GCA_041567475.1 Arthrobacter sp. | reverse complement strand
TTGTACCCGCGGGACTCCAGCTCCGGCCGGACGAATTCGGCCATGTCCTTGCCGTCGGGCAGGTCCACCTTGTTCAGCGCCACGAGCCGGGGGCGGTGATTGAGCGGGACCACTTCGCCGTCAGAACCGCTGTAGCTCATGTCGACGGCGTACTTTTCCAGTTCCGCTTCAATGATGGCGAGGTCGGAGAGCGGGTCGCGGTCGGACTCGAGCGTTCCACAGTCCAACACGTGCACGAGCGCAGCGCAGCGCTCGACGTGGCGGAGGAAATAGTGGCCCAGGCCCTTGCCTTCACTCGCGCCCTCGATCAGGCCAGGAACGTCGGCAATGGTGAAGCGCACGTCACCGGCCTGGACGACGCCCAGGTTCGGGATCAGGGTGGTGAAGGGGTAGTCGGCGATCTTAGGCCGCGCGGCGGACATGGCGGCGATCAGGCTCGACTTGCCGGCGGAGGGGAAGCCCACGAGGGCGATGTCGGCAATGGATTTCAGTTCCAGGACGATGTCGCTGGACTCGCCTTCAATGCCAAGCAGCGCGAACCCGGGGGCGCGGCGCTTCTGCGAGGACAGCGCGGCGTTGCCGAGTCCGCCAATGCCGCCGGCCGCGGCAATGAATTCGGCGCCTTCAGTCACGAGGTCCGCGAGGACCTCGCCGTCCTTGGTCTTGACGACGGTGCCGACGGGCACCGGGAGGATCAGGGTTTCGCCGTTTTTGCCGCCGCGCCAGTCGCCCATTCCGGGGCCGCCGTTGGTGGCGTGCCGGTGGGGGGCGTGGTGGTAGTCCAGCAGGGTGGTGGTCTGCGGGTCAACACGGAGGATGACGTCGCCGCCGTTGCCGCCGTTGCCGCCGTCGGGACCGCCGAGCGGCTTGAACTTCTCGCGGTGGACGGAGACACAGCCGTGGCCGCCGGTACCGCCGGATACGTGCAGTACTACCCGGTCTACAAAGCTCGCCACGTGGATCTCCTCAGTGCTGTTTCCCGGGCCCATATAAGGCCCAAGACGATTCTAATGCGGTTAAAACACCGGTGGAGCGGACCTAATGGCCCGCCCCACCGATTTGAAAGCTTTTTACTACTCTGCCGCTGCTGCAGCCACGATGTTGACAACGCGGCGGCCGCGGCGGGTGCCGAACTCGACAGCGCCGGGGGTCAGGGCGAACAGGGTGTCATCCCCGCCGCGGCCAACGCCTGCACCGGGGTGGAAGTGGGTGCCACGCTGGCGGACGATGATCTCGCCTGCGGAGACTACCTGGCCGCCGAAGCGCTTGACGCCGAGGTACTGGGCGTTGGAGTCACGACCGTTGCGAGTGGAGCTCGCGCCTTTTTTATGTGCCATTTGAAATGCCTGCCTTTAAATTCTGGGGAACCTGTTGAAAACCTGAACAGTAACGTTGAGTTACTTGATACCGGTGATCTTGACCTTGGTCAATTCCTGACGGTGACCCTGGCGCTTCTTGTAGCCGGTCTTGTTCTTGAACTTCTGGATCACAATCTTCGGACCACGGAGGTCCTCGAGGATCTCAGCCGTAACCGTTACCTTGGCCAGGTCCGCGGCAGCGGACGTGACTTTGTCGCCGTCAACCAGGAGCAGTGCGGGCAGCTCAAATGTGCTGCCGGCTCCACCGGGGACGCGGTTCAGGGTAACGAAGTCTCCAACGGAAACCTTCTCTTGGCGGCCGCCTGCGCGGACAATCGCGTACACCACTGGGGAACTCACTTCTCTCGACGTTTATTACTAGATTTGCGTG
>JBFGBS010000652.1:0-1750 GCA_041567475.1 Arthrobacter sp. | reverse complement strand
GGCGGCTCTTCCTGCTGTTGTCCTTTCCTCCTTGGGCATGGCGGCGCCTGCCGCCGCCGAGTCACGCAGCCGGGCAGTGCCGGGATCGCTGGAAGCAGCAGTCCGGGCCCAGACCCAGACCGCACCGTCGTCGTCGCTGGCTTCCGCCGTCGTGCCTGCCGGATCCGTCTCCGCGTCGATCCCCGCCGCTTTTCGGGCCGCACAACAGCCGGTTCCCGCCGTTTACACCATTGCCCGCGGTGACACCATCAGCGCGGTCGCCGCGCGGTATGGCCTGGACACCTACGCCGTCCTGAAGCTCAACAAGCTCACGGCGAGCACCATTATTTTCCCCGGCCAGCAGATCAAGCTTTCGGACTCGGCCACGGCGCCGGCCGCTCCGGCCCCCGCAGCCAAGCCCACCGCTACCGCCGCCCCCACGGCCTCCGCCGCCAAGATCCATACCGTGAAACCGGGCGACACGCTGAGCGCGATTGCGGCACAGCACGGGGTCAAGCTTGCCGAGGTCTTCGCCTGGAACGGACTCGGCATGAGCTCCATCATCTACCCGGGCCAGAAGGTCAAGGTCGGCAGCTCCGCGGACGCGCCGACAGCCCCTGCCCCTGCTGCGGTGCAGCAGCCGGCGGTCAAGGCACCGGCACCTACCCCGGCAGCACCTGCCCCGGCGGGGTCGGGCTCCTACACCATCAAATCCGGCGACACCCTCTCCGGGATCGCAGCCAAAAACGGAGTAAAGCTCTCGGACGTCCTCGCCGCCAACCGCCTGACCATGAGCACCATCATCTACCCGGGTCAGAAGCTCGTCATTCCCGGCGGTACGATCACCCCGGCTTCCAGCACGCCCACCCCGGTGGAGACGCCCCTTGTGCCCGCCTCCTTCCTCGGCTACACCTACCCGGCGGCGGTGGTCAGCTCGGCCAACCTCAACAAGGCGCTCCTCAACGCGGCGCCCGTCCCGAGCCGCGAACAGATGAAGGCAATCGTTGCCGATACCGCCCGCCGGATGGGCGTCGACCCGGCACTGGCGCTTGCCTTTGCCTTCCAGGAATCCGGATTTGACCAGCGCGCCGTGTCGCCGGCAAACGCCATCGGCACCATGCAGGTCATTCCGTCCTCGGGTACCTGGGCTTCGGACCTGGTTGGACGCGAATTGAACCTGCTGGACCCTTATGACAATGTCACGGCCGGCGTCGCGATCATCCGCCAACTGGTCCGCACCAGCAAGAACCTCGACTACGCCATCGCCGGCTACTACCAGGGCCAGTACTCGGTCAACACCATCGGCATGTATGAGGACACCAAAAGCTACGTGGCGGCCATCAACGCCCACCGGGCGACCTTCAGCTAAGCTGCCGGGTCGGGCGGCGGTTCGTCCGCCCCGCTGACAGGTTCATTCCGACCGTCGGGTCCGGGTCGCATGTCGATCCGGACCCGATTTTGTCCAGCGACTACGATATTAAGGTGCAGGAATACGCTTCGGACCCCCTCGTAGACACACTCGTGGACAGCCGCTACCGGATTCAGTCCCGGTTGGCCCGCGGCGGCATGTCGACCGTCTATCTCGCCACCGACACGCGGCTGGAACGCGACGTGGCGCTCAAGGTGCTGCACCCGCACCTGGCCGACGATCCACAGTTCCTGGACCGGCTCGGACGCGAAGCCAAGGCAGCGGCCAGGCTGTCCCACCCGCACGTCGTCGGCGTTCTTGACCAGGGCGAGGACGGCCGCGTCGCCTATCTGGTGATGGAAT
>JBFGBS010000651.1:0-1755 GCA_041567475.1 Arthrobacter sp. | reverse complement strand
GAGGATGACGGAGGTGGCCAGTTGTTCCAGGTCTGCGGCCGGCAGGTCGGTGTCCCGCTCGGCGGCGGTGTACTGCCCGACGGCGTCCGGCCAGCGCCGCTCGGCGTAGGCTTCCCGGCCGTGGGCGAGTGTCGACAGTGTTGACATCGTGGTGTCCCCGTTCCCGGTGGCGGGTCTGCCGGTCCGGTGGCGGCGCGGCCCGTCATCTTCTTTTCAGGCTACCGCCGGGGTTTGCGGGGCGGCAAGAAGCAGGACATCGGGACGGCGTCACGCCCAAATCCCGCGTCTAGGCTATCGGCACTGTCCCGACGCCTGCCGCGTCCGACGTCGGCGATGCCTCAGCCTCCCGTTGAGCCGGGGCCGGACGTGCTCATGTCGTGGTCAGAGACTTGAAGAAGTCTTGTTGATTCTTTGAGGTGCCGCAGTGGCATGACTTGATCGCCGCGCAGCATTGTTAGTGCTATTCCTGCTAGTCGGTCTCAATCGAAACGGAATAGTCCTCATGGGCAGCTATATGAATATTAGATCGGGTCCGCGCCGGGGGGCGCGGACCCGATCACCCCACTCCGCACGACGGGTCCTGGGCAATGTCGCCGTCGTCGCCGCCACGCTGGTCTTTGCCGTGGTCGGGTTGGCGATGCCGGTGCTCCAGATCGGGTTCTCCCCGGTCCTCACCGGGAGCATGCGCCCGGCCTATGCGCCGGGCGACCTGCTGATCACCGCACCAGCGGACGTAACAAGCCTGCGTCCCGGTCAGATCGCCGTCTTCACCCCTCCCGGGGAATCCGTCCCGTTCGCCCATCGCATCACCGCCATCAGCGGTGCAGCGACGCAGCCCGTCCTCACCACCAAGGGCGACGCCAACCCGGCGCCGGACGATTGGCGAGCCACCCTCAACCAGTCCCGGATACCCGTTGTTGTCGCCACCGTCCCGGCTGCCGGCACCGCGATCCTGTGGATCCAAAACCCGTTGCCCCGTGCAGTCCTCACCGGCTTCCTGGGGCTGGCGTTGACGGGTGTAGCCGTCCGCCTGATTCTTCGATCTGCGCCACGCTCCCGCAGCGGCCACGCCGCGCATTCCTACTAAGCCGACCGCTTCATCGACCCGAAGGAACCGTCATGTCCGTAACCACCGCCCGCCATGCCGCCGCCCGCGTTCGCCCACCGGCCCCGATTCTGCTCGCTGCTTGCGCTGTTGCGGCGGCCGGTCTGGCCGTCACCGGTGGCGGTGTGTACGCGGCGCTGAACGCCACGGCCTCCAATACCACCGCCCAGAATGCGTCGTCCGGCGTACTCAGCCTGACCATGGCCGCGAACGGGGTCGGGTTCGGTCACGTCGTGTCCAACCTCGCCCCGGGCGACGTAGTCAACCGTTACGTCAACCTCAGCCAGGGAACGGGCCTGGACGGCAAAGACCTGATGTTGTCTGTCGCCGATGCCACCCCCACGAAGCTCACCAACGACGCCACCAAGGGGCTGCGCGTCACGGTCTCGCAGTGTTCCGGCACTTGGACCGCCGGCACCGGTGTCTGTTCCGGCACCACCACGACACTGGGGTCAAACCTGCTGCTGAGCACCCTCACTACGACGCCCGCGACGCTGGTATCAGGCACCATTGCGGCCGGATCTACCGTAAATCTACGGGTTTCCTTGACCTTGCCGGACCAGAACGAAATCACCACCAACGGAACCGTCCCCGCTGGCACCATCCAGGGGCTGAGTGCGGCGCTGACATGGACATTCACGGAATCCCAG
>JBFGBS010000650.1:0-1759 GCA_041567475.1 Arthrobacter sp. | reverse complement strand
CGGCGTCGAACGGGACCAGCCGGATACTCTGGTCCCGGCAGTCGAGGAAGACGGCGTGGCCGGCAACGGCCCGCAGGGAAGCGGACTGGTCCATGATGCCGGTGGGCGCGCCGACGAATCCGTTTTCGGCCAACTGGGTTGCCAGGACCATCTCCTCGGCCGTGAGCCCGGCGGAGGTCAAATCGTTCAGCGCCGAGATCACGGCGCACTCGATGGCGTGCGAGGAGGACAGGCCCGCGCCCCGGGGCACGTCGGAGTCCACGAGCAGATCCACGCCGGGGACCTCCTATCCGTGCTGCTGCAAGGCCCAGAGGACACCGAGCGGATATTTGGTCCAGCCCTTGGCCGCCTTCCGGTGCAGGGAGCCGGCCGCCGCCGTCGTAAGTCCCTGGTGGCCGAAAGTGGACAGCATCCGGACGGTCGAATCCGGCCGGACCCGGACCGCCGCCCGGGCAGCATGGTCAATGGCGAAGGGAAGCACAAAGCCTTCGTTGTAATCAGTGTGTTCGCCGATCAGGTTCACCCGGCCCGGCGCCTGCCAGATACCGTCCGGCTCGGCCCCGAAGACGGCCAGGAACCTGGCCGCGAGCTCTGCGGCGTCCAGGGGGACGGTCATGCCGATGCGCCTTTCGCCGGTGGCGGGAGGCCGGGCTGGTCGCGCGGCGCCGGATCGATGATTCCCCCTCAACGTAGCACCAGCGCGCAGGTGTTCGTGGCGGGGCTCATGTACGGGCGGCCCGGCAATCTGTACGGTGGAGCCCATGAACGTGAGCGAATCCCTTTCCAGCGAGGCCCCGGCACGGGTCAGCGAAGACCAGAACCCTGCGGGCAGTGCCGACACCACAGTTCGGCGCTACGCATCGGGCCGGCAGTACGAGCTGCGGCGCGGCGACGCGCTCGCCGTCGTGACCGAACTCGCCGCAGGCCTGCGCTGGTATAGCCGCGGCGGCACCCAGCTGACGGAAAGCTACGGCGATACGGAGATCCCGCCCGGTGCCACCGGCGTCACCCTGGCACCCTGGGCGAACCGGGTCGAAGACGGCGTCTGGCATCTGAACGGCAAGAAACTGCAACTGGACATCACCGAAGTCTCCCGCAACAACGCCAGCCACGGCCTGTTGCGGAACTCCGCGTACGAGCTCGTTGACGAGTCCGAGTTCTCCGTCACCCTCGAAGCCGCCATCTTCCCGCAGCACGGCTATCCGTTCCTCCTGCGGCACCAGGTCCGCTACGAACTCGCTGAGGACCTCGGCCTGGTGGTCCGGCAGACCCTGATCAATGATTCGGACGGGACGGCGCCGTTCGTCCTCGGATCCCATCCCTACCTTCGCCTCGGGGACGTGCCCAGCGAGGAGCTCACACTGAGCGTGGACGCGGGCACCCGGCTCGTCACGGACGAAAAGCTCATCCCGCGCAGCGCGGAGCCGGTCAGCGGCGATGCCGATCTGCGTCACGGGAGCCTGGTCGGCGGGTTGGACATTGACTCCGCCTACACGAACCTGGCCTTCGCGGACGGGATCGCCCGCTCCACGCTCAGCGCGTCGGACGGGCGGAGCGTGAGCCTGTGGCAGGACTCGAGTTGTCCCTACGTCCACGTCTTCGTGACCACCCAATTCCCGGGTCGGGTCAAGGCCGTGGCGATCGAGCCGATGAGCGGGCCGGCCAATGCGTTCAACAGCGGCGAAGGCCTCCGCTGGCTGGCGCCGGGGGAGCGCTTCGCGATCAACTGGGGCATCAGCGCGTCCCTGGCGGCCGCAGG
>JBFGBS010000649.1:0-1760 GCA_041567475.1 Arthrobacter sp. | reverse complement strand
CCGGTCCGGATCGCGTGCAAGCCCGAGGCGGTCCTGCTCACCCTCACGCCCCGCGGCTGACCTGCTCCACCACTGGACATGCCCTCCCCCGCCACGGACCAAGGGACATAGTGGCAAGATGCCCACGCGTGAGGGCCACGAATGAGCATGCCCCTCTCCTGGTCCTGTGAAACGGGTCACCCGATGCCCTAGGGTAGTTGCTATGGGAAACTACCTTCAGTGGTTTCCGGTCCCTCAGGTTCGTCCAAGAAGCAGGCATGGCCAAGCAGAGTCCATTCTTCAGATCGATTAGCCGTCTCTATCCCCACGTCAGGCCGATCCTCCCCCGGCTCTTCTTGGGACTGCTTTCGGCCCTGCTGGCGAGCCTCGTGGCGCTGGCCATTCCGCAGGTGCTGCGCGTGCTGATCAACGAATCGCTCCGACCCGGGGCGAACGTGCAGGCGGTCTGGACCGCGGCGCTTGTGGTTTTGGGCCTGGGCGTCACCGAAGCCGCGCTGGTGGCGTTGCGGCGCCAGTTCGTGATCAATCCCGCCACCACGGTGGAGACCCGGATGCGGGTGTCCCTTTACGGCCAGCTGCAGGACCTCACGGTGTCCTTCCACGACCGCTGGGGCTCCGGGCAACTGCTCTCCCGGGCCATGACCGATTTGAACTTCCTGCGCCGCTGGATGGCCTTCGGCGCCATCATGCTCGTAGTCACCACGCTCACCGTCCTGATCGGCGTCGGGGTCATGTTCGCCATGAGCTGGCAGCTGGCGCTGATCTTCCTCGCCGCCGCCGTCCCGATCATGATCTACGGCTTCCGTTTCCGGACCCGTTTCAGCAAAGTCGCCCGCCGCAGCCAGGACCAGGCCGGGGACCTCGCCACCACGGTGGAGGAATCGGTGCACGGCATCAGGGTCCTGAAGGCCTTCGGCCGCAGCCGCGAGGCCCTGGAGAACTTCAACGAACAGGCGGAGGAACTCCGTCAGACCGAGATCGCCAAGGCCCGGCACCTGGCGGCCTTCAGCCTCGTCGTCACGCTGCTCCCGGAACTGGCCTTGGGCGGCGGGCTCGTCGTCGGCGTCCTCCTGGCCTCCAGCGGCGCCCTCGACGTCGGATCGCTCGTCGCGTTCTTCGCCACGGCGGCCGTCATCGCGGCACCCGTCGAGTTCTCCGGCATGCTGCTGGCCATGGCACTGACGGCCAAAGCCGCCGTGGACCGGCACTTCGAGGTGATGGACGCCGTCAACACGGTCGCCGGCCCGGCGGAACCGCAACGCCCCGCCCGGCTCACCGGAGCCGTCAGCTTCCGCAACGCCAGCTTCGCCTTCGAGGACGCCCCGGACCGGCCCGTCCTGAACGGCATCTCGCTCGAGATCAAGGCCGGCGAAACCATGGCCCTGGTCGGGACCACCGGCAGCGGAAAAAGCACCCTCCTCCAGCTGGTCCCCCGGTTGTACGACGTCACGGCCGGCGCCATCACCATCGACGGCGTGGACCTGCGCCGGTTCGACCTCGAAGAGCTCCGCGGCATCGTCGCCGTGGCGTTCGAGGACACCACCTTGTTCTCAAGCTCGGTGCGGGACAACGTCCTGCTGGGCGCCCCGGTCCGCAGCGACGAGGCGCTGGCCGAGGCCCTCGACGTCGCCCAGGCCCAGTTCGCGTATTCCCTGCCCGAGGGCCCGGACACCCTGATCGGGGAGGAAGGGCTCAGTCTCTCCGGCGGCCAGCGGCAGCGGATCGCCCTGGCCCGTGCCATCGCGGCCCGGCCCAGGGTG
>JBFGBS010000648.1:0-1764 GCA_041567475.1 Arthrobacter sp. | reverse complement strand
ATCCTCGCGAAAGACCCTACGAGGCTCCAATTGATGGACCACATGCGGCCTGCCGCCTGGGACACCCTCGCCCTGCTCCTGCCCGCCATGGCGGAGGCCTACCCCGGAACCATGCACTTCCGGCGCTCCGGGCGGGAGTGCACCTGGCGCAATGACCTGCAGGGACTGAACATTGAGTTCATTTTCGGTGACGACGATTCACTGCCGAACGGACCCCTGCACTTCATCGGTACCCAGATCCAGGATGACATTGCGCTGATGGACCAGCGTGAAGGCGCCCTGTGGCTGGACGCGGGCGTCGTCACGTTTGCCGCGGACTGGTCAATGGGATTCGACGTCGGCATGCGGTTCCTCGAGATCCACGGACCGGTGCCGCGGGTTCATGAAGAGAACATCATCACCCGGGCCCATCAGTTCCTCCTCCGGCTCCAGCCCGGCGAGCAATACCGGCGGACCAACTGGACCATGACCGTGGACCGGCGCCTGGACACATCCACCGAGACCTACCCCGACTGGGCGCAGGACAGGACCCTGGTTGTCTCTGATCCGTCGTTGCCCGACCGCCTGCATCTGAGAGTGGAGGTGCAGCACCTCATCAAACTCCCGACATCCGGGTCCCTGCTGTTCCTCGTCCGGACCTACCTGGCGTCCCTGCGGGAAATCAGCACGGTTCCGCCCTGGCGGGAGCGGCTCGGACGAGTCCTCGCAGAGCTTCCCCCGGACATGGCTGAGTACAAAGGGATTGACCGCTACCAGCACGCTGCCGCTGCCTGGCTGCTCGCAGGCTGACTCTACTGTTCCGCCCCGGAACTCCTCCCGGCGCGCTGCCGTCCTTCCCGGCGCAGGGCGCCGCTTCAACCGCCGGACTCTTCCAATCATCAGGGGGTACACCAATGACCGCGACTGCTGAACAAACGCTCGAGGCCCCGACGTCGGACCCCGCCGTTTCCGTGGACAACACCGGCACCTCCTTCCTCATCATTTCCTTTGGCCAGGGCGAAAACGCCGGCGTGGCCAGAAAATGGCTGGGCGAGGCGGCAGCCATAGGGCCCGTGCAATGGCTGACCTTTGCGCTCTTCAACGACGACACCCGACGCCAGCTCGGCCGCGTACTCCGTTCAAGCCTGAATGGCCTGCGGATCATGGTCGCCGGCCCGCAATTCGATGTCCTGCAGACCATCGCCGTGACGCGAAAGCACGGAACCCTGGAACAGGAGATTGCGAGCCTGATCACGGACACCGCCGAGCTCCCGATTTACTGTGCCCACTGCCGCGCGACCAGCCGGGTGCGGGCCGGAGCCGGCGACACCGTCGCCTGCCCCGGCTGCGCACGGACGCTCGAAATCCACCCCCATCTTTCCGGGACCCGCGGAAGCTACCTCGCCTCCGATGCCCGCGCACGGGACCTGCCATGAACTCCACCGCCCAGGCAACAACCACGGCCCCCGGGCACCTGCACCACGCCTTCGCGACGCACCCCCGGGAACTCACCGTCCTGGCCGCCGAAGCCATCACGCCCGAGGTCACGCACTTCACGTTCGCCGACCCCGCGGGCCGCACCCTGACCAGCTACGAACCGGGAAGTCACCTGATCGTCCGGGCCGGTGAGAAACGCAATGCCTACTCACTCGTGGGAGACGGCGTCAACCCCCGCCACTACGGGATCTCCGTCCTGCGGCACGCCACCGGCGGCGGGTCCGAATGGCTGCACGCCAATCTCGAAGCCGGCTGCACGGTCCAGATCGAGGGCCCGCGGTCAATGTT
>JBFGBS010000647.1:0-1779 GCA_041567475.1 Arthrobacter sp. | reverse complement strand
GGTCCCGGGCAAAACCATCCAGATCCGGGACGCCTGGGAGCAGCACTCCAACCTGACCTCCATCCGCCGCATCGTGCCGGCGGGGGCGTCATGACGGCCGCGGCGATGGACCTGGGCGCTGCCCTGGCCACCCCGGCAGCCTCGGCAGCGGCCGGTGCAGCGCGGGGTGCCGCACGCACGCAGGCCGGGGACCCTGGCACGGAGACGTTCGACGCCGTGCTGACGAACCTGCAGGGTGCCGCGTCCGGCACGGCCCAGCGCGGAACCTCCGACTCAGCTGCCTCCGACGCGGCCGCGCCCGCTGAGAAAGGCGAGCACGACGGCGGGACTGTGGCACCGGACACGGCACCGGCTACCGTGACTGCTCCTGTGACGGCTGCTGTGACTGCTACTGCAGGTCTGGCATGGGCTGCCGCCGCTTTGAACCGCTCCGCCGCGGAACCCGACGCCTCTGTTGCATCTGTTACCTCTGTTGCCAGCAGTTCCGCGACAGTGCCCGCCGGGCAGGCTCTTCCGGCGCCTCCCGCGCCGACCGCATCAGGGACAGCGATGCCGATGGAACCGATGCAGGTTGCGGCAACGGGCAATGTCCCCCTTCCCAGTCCCGCTACCGTAGCGGCGGCGACTGCCGCGGACCGGGACGCCATGCCGGCCGCGGCGCCGGCCGCCGTCGTTGCCGGGCCGACACAGCGCTCAACCGGGCAGGTCTCAGACACACCAGCCGGTGCCAGCCCGGCTATGGCCGGACAGCACACCGGTGCGCCGCTTCCCGCGGCATCCACCGCTGCCGCCACAACCCAGGCAGCAACCGCGCCGACTCTCGACCAAACAACTGACCAGGCAACCGAACAGGCGCCTCAGCTATCCACTCAACCCACCCCCCACCGGGCCTCCGACCCGATGGCCGTCCGCGGCCCTGAGCCGACCGCACCTGACCGGATCGTATCTGGGCAGACCGCACCCGACCGGGCGGCCACGGCCGAGGCACCCGCCGGTGCTGCACCCGCCGCCGTCGCGGGCGTCGCCCAGCAGCCCGCTGCTGCCGGCACCTCAGGTGCCGCGCCCGCAACGCCCGCCAGCCCGGGGACCCCCGCGCCGCTGACACCGCAGCTGGCCAAGCCGCTCTTCACCCTGGCCAACGCGGCCCCCGGCGAGCACGTCATGACCCTCAAGGTCAGTCCGGAGGACCTGGGACCGCTCACGGTCCGGGCGCACATCGATGCCTCAGGGGTCCGGATCGAACTCTTCGCCGCCGGCGACGCTGGACGGGAAGCCGTCCGGGGGATCCTGCCCGAGCTGCACAAAGAACTTGCCGACGCCGGCTTCGGCGCCAACTTGCAGCTCTCGGACCGGAACGCTCCGGCGGACGCCGGCCCGGGAAGTAACCGGGACGGCACCGCGCGGCAGAACGTCCCGGGCAGCGACCCTCAACCGGACAGCCCGGGCGAGGGCCGCCGCACCGGATCCGGCGAAGCGCTCAGCCGGTGGGACAACCCTGCCGACGCAAACGCTGCCCGCCCCGCCGAGATCCTCGACGGCTCCCAGACCACCCTCAACATCCTTGTCTGACACGAAGGAACGCAACCCATGACGATCCAGCCCATCGCCTCACCCTCCATCACGGCCGACGCCGTCGCGGCCGCCGCATCGACGGCCGGCCAGTCCTCCGGCGTCGCCCGGGAGGCGAAGCAGACCATGGACTCCGACGTCTTTATGTCGCTCCTGGTGACCCAGCTCAAGAACCAGAACCCCAGCGCCCCCATGGACACCAACGAAATG
>JBFGBS010000646.1:0-1786 GCA_041567475.1 Arthrobacter sp. | reverse complement strand
GGCGGAACATCCTGAAGACCCTGTGCGGCGGGAACAAGCGTGTGCTTAGCTGGATTGATGGAAGTCTCTGGCAAACCCGCCGGCTGGGATGGAGCCGTCAACGCGTGGCACATCGCCGGTGAGGTGTACCGGATGGGGCGTCGAGAATGGCTCACGGAGGCCGGCTGGCGCCAGGTCCTGCGCGGCGGCATCAGGACGGTCATTGATCTCCGGAACGACGACGAGATCCGGCGGCGGGAATCCGATCCGCCGGTGAGTGACGAAGCGATGGCGGCCTTCGACGTCGTCACGGCTCCCACTGAAGATCCCGCCAACAGCGAATTCCGCGCGATCTGCGGACCCTACCTGAACGACCCGGCCCTGTATGCCGACTACGCCCGGCTTTTTCCGAACCACCTCGCCGGGGTCTTCAAAGCCGTGGCGGCGGCGCGCGGCGGCGTCGTCATCCATTGCTCCGCCGGCCGCGACCGGTCCGGCATGATCGCCGCCATGCTCCAGGACCTCGCGGGCGACAGCGACGACGCCATTGTGCTGGGGTACCAGCGATCGGTGCGCGGCATCAACGAACACCACCGGCGGGCGGGCGTCCCGCATGCGCATGAGCGGTACGTGCCCGAGGACGTGCTCGCGCCGATGCTGCAATTACGCGGGGAGAGCGTGCTGCGGTTCGTCCGGTCCCTCGGGACCGAGGCATTCCTGCACCGTCACGGGGTCTCGGATGCGGAACTCGCCGCGTTGATGGCCAAGCTGGGCAGGGCCAACTGAACCGGTAGGGTGGCGGGGTGAAGACTCCGAAGTTCCAGCCTTTGGCGCGCGCCGCCGCGGCTGTCAGCATCGTGCTCGCCGGCACATTTTCCGCCGTTCCCGCGACGGCCCAGGCCGACGAGGTCCCGTCGCAGGCTTCCCCCTCGCCGGCGCCCGCGGCCGCTCCACCCGCCGCTGCAACCACCGCCCCGGGGATCAGCGACGCCGGCCTCGCCGCGGCCGTCCGCCGGGACCTCAACATGTCGCTGCCGGAATTCAACGCAGCCGGCGAGCAGGCCAGGCGCGCCGCCGACGCCGTGCCCACCCTGCGCGGGATCCCCGGTTATGTGGGAACCAGCCTGGCAGACGGAAAAATCGTCGTCGAGGGCACCGGGCCCCGGCTGCACGCGCGGGTGGCTGAACTCAACCAGGACGGACCGGCCGATTTCGTGCTCGCGACCCCGGCAGCGGCGCCGCCGGCAGCAACCGCCGGGTCTGCGGATCCGGCCGCAGATGTCCACCCGTCCGCGGGGCTCCTGGCCGCCAGCACCCAACAACTCTTCGAAGCGTACGTCCGTGACGTCGGCAGCACCGGCCTCCAGGCCGTGGTCTACGCCGACGGCCGTTTCATCATCCGCACCGGCGCCGCCAACCTCACCGATGCAGGCTCGCCGGAGCAGCCGCCCGCGGACGGCGGAGGATCAACGCCGCCGGCCGCTTCCCCGGCAATGAAAATCTCCCCGGCGGCCTTCGTCGCCCGGTACGCGAATGTGGCCTTGGAACAAGGTGCACCCATCGCCACGGAAGAGGACTTCTTCGGCGGCCAGGGCCTGATCGTGGACGGACGGACTCTGTGTTCGGCGGGGTTTGCTGCCTTCAGCAACGCCGGAGCTCCGGTCGTCCTGACGGCAGGGCACTGTGCCGCCGACGGGGCCGCGACCGCGGCCGCGGTCGAACGGCCCTCCGATGCGGCCGCCGCAGCCGGCGCCGGTGCGGGCGCAACGTCCGGGGAGCTGGGGACCTTTGGCTTCAGCCAGTTCGG
>JBFGBS010000645.1:0-1793 GCA_041567475.1 Arthrobacter sp. | reverse complement strand
GCCAGGGGGCTGGCGCTAACAACCGCACCCGGTCCCGAAGGTCCGGCTTGACGAACGGATACTCCGATGGGTCTCAACCTCAGCTCCACCTCCAGCAGGGTCCTGGCATCCGCTGCTCTGCTAGCCGCAGCTGCCGGCGTAGCCGGTCTGGGCACCTACGGTGGCTTCACCTCCACAACATCTGCTTCCACGACTGTGGATGCAGCCACCGTCAAACTGACCGGTGCCAACGCCGGGAACTTCAATGTCCAGGCCGCCAAGATGATTCCGGGTGACTCCATGGAGCGTACCCTCCAGCTGGTGAACGAAAGCACCATCGACCTGACCGCGATCACCCTCACGACCACCGGAACGTCATCCAACCTCCTGACCACGGACGGCACCAACGGCCTGCAGCTGCAGATCGACAAGTGCCCGGTTGCCTGGACGGCCAGCGGATCCACCTTCACGTGCGTCTCCAGCGGTACACCGACGACGGGTATCGCCGTCCTTGCCAAGCGCGCCGTGATCGGACAGTCCATGGCCTTGACGGGATTGTCGGCGGTAACTGTGGGGCAGACTGACCACCTGCGCGCCACGGTGTCGCTCCCGACGGCTGCAGGCGACTCATTCCAAGGCCTGAGCAACGGCCTCACCTTCACCTTCGACGCTGCGATCCGCAACGCGACGAGCAAGTAGTTCAAGCTTCGACGACCCGGGCCGGCCGCGCAGGTAGGCCCGGGTCGTCGACATTTCTGACAGCGCATGACACGGACAGGAAGCGACAACGGTGAAGACTTCAACTTTGGTGGAAGCCCGCACGCCCGCGGCTGCGGACCTGGTGGTTGCTGCACGAGGAAGGCGCCGGGCAGGAAGCACCGCTGGGAAAGCCTTGCCTGCTGCGACGACGTTCTTCAAGTTCCTCGGTCGCCTGGTGGCAGCCCTTCTGCTGGCGGCCACTGTCGCTGTCTTCTTGTTCCTTGCCGTGGGACCGCGCTTCCTGAATTACCAGACCTCGACGATGCTAACCGCCAGCATGTCCCCACTTATCAACCCTGGCGACGTCGTGGTCAGCGCCAAGATCCCTGTGTCCGAGCTGCAGGTTGGCGACATCATTACCTACAGCATTCCGGTTGACGACCGCCGGATTGAGACCCACAGGGTTACCAGCATCAAAGTCGGCCAGGCTGGCGAAACGTCTGTGACGACCAAGGGGGACGCGAACCCCGGGGCCGACCCATGGATGGCAATCCTGTCCGAAGACCATGTCTACAAAAACGTCGCGGTGGTTCCCTACCTCGGAACCGGCATCCGCGCTCTTCGCGAGCCGCCCGTGCAGGCCGCCCTGCTCTATGGAGCTCCCGCCGTGCTGGTTCTGTTCGCGATGAAAGCGATCTGGTCCAAGCCAAAAGACGATGATGGGACCAAAAAAGGTTCCAATGACAAGGACCGGGAAGTACAGCAATGAAAGACTCCGACTGTCTCGTCCTGGACATCCGCCGGATCAACCGGCTATCCGCCGGGCTGGACTCTCCCTCTCACGCCATGGGCGTGGTGAGCCTCTTCGTGGAGAGGCTTCCCGGCCGGCTGGGCAGCGTGCACCTCAGCCTTCGTGACGGCAAGAGCGAGGCAGCACTGGGGGACATCCTCAGCGTCGCAACGTCCGCCTACACGACCGGCGCCACGCAGTTGGAAGAACAAAGCCGGGTGGTGGAACAACGCATCCGTGCCGGTGACCTGGCTGCAGCCCTGGTGGCCGCGCAGGAGCTGGACGCCTATGCCGCCGAGTTTGCGCAGCAGGTCAGCGAAGTCTT
>JBFGBS010000644.1:0-1798 GCA_041567475.1 Arthrobacter sp. | reverse complement strand
CGGCAGGACAACCTGCTCGCCGCCGAACGTCAGGACTGCACCGGTGCGTCCCGCTGCTTCCTGGTCGGCCGGCTGCCGCACGGTAGCTTCTGCTTCGGCGTCCGTCGCGGCCGTCGCTTCAGCCTCGGCGTCGCGGTGGTGCGCCGCGGCAATCTCGTCGTCGTGCAGGTGCGCAGCATGCGCCGCGGCGGCGATAGTCGCCAGTGCGGCCCGGGTAGCCTCCGCCTTGGCATGGCGTTCGGCGTCAGTCGGTTCGGGCTGTGCTGCCGCGGCAGGCGTTGCCGGGACCGGCTCGACGGCGCCCTGGCCGCCGCGCCCACGACGGCGGCTCTTGCGTTCGGTCCGGACCGCCGGCTGGTTCTGGGTCTCCGCCCGCGGCACGTAGTGCTCCGCGGCGACCGTGTTGGCGCGACGGTGCTCGACCGGCTCGTCATGGGTCACGATGCCCCGGCCGGCGCAGGCTTCACACTGCTCGCCGAAGACTTCCAGCAGGCCGGTGCCCATGCGCTTGCGGGTCATCTGCACGAGTCCGAGCGAGGTCACCTCGGCCACCTGGTGCTTGGTGCGGTCCCGGCCCAGGCATTCCACCATGCGTCGCAGCACGAGGTCCCGGTTGGATTCGAGCACCATGTCGATGAAGTCGATCACGATGATGCCGCCGATGTCGCGGAGGCGCAGTTGCCGGACAACTTCCTCAGCGGCCTCCAGGTTGTTCTTGGTGACGGTTTCTTCCAGGTTGCCGCCGCTGCCGGTGAATTTGCCGGTGTTGACGTCCACCACGGTCATGGCCTCTGTCCGGTCGATCACGAGGGACCCGCCGGACGGCAGGAAGACCTTCCGGTCCAGGGCCTTGTGGATCTGCTCGTCGATGCGCCAGGCCGAGAAGATGTCGGTGTCCTTGGTCCATTTCTCGAGCCGGCCGACGAGGTCCGGAGCCACATAGGTGACGTAGGCCTCGATGGTGTCCCAGGCTTCCTCGCCGGAGACGATCAGCTTGGAGAAGTCCTCGTTGAAGACGTCACGGACCACCTTGATGGTCAGGTCCGGTTCGCCGTAGAGCAGTTCAGGGGCCAGGATCTTGGTCGATGTGGACTGCCCTTCAATCCCTTCCCACTGCGCACGGAGGCGGTTGATGTCGTGGGTCAGCTCTTCTTCGGACGCGCCTTCGGCCGCGGTGCGGACAATAACGCCGGCGTCCTCGGGCAGGCGGTCCTTCAGGATGCGCTTAAGCCGGTTGCGTTCGACGTCGGGCAGTTTGCGCGAGATGCCGGTCATGGAACCGCCGGGTACGTAGACGAGGTACCGGCCGGGCAGCGAGATCTGGCTCGTGAGCCGGGCGCCCTTGTGGCCGACCGGGTCCTTGGTCACCTGGACCAGGACGGAGTCGCCGGACTTCAGCGCGTTTTCGATCCGGCGCTGCTTGCCCTCAAGGTTCACGGATTCCCAGTTCACCTCGCCGGCGTACAGCACGGCGTTGCGTCCGCGTCCGATGTCCACGAAGGCGGCTTCCATCGACGGCAGCACGTTCTGGACCTTGCCCAGGTAGACGTTGCCGATCAGCGAGTCCTGCTGGGTCTTGGAGACGAAGTGTTCGGCCAGGACGCCGTCCTCCATCACACCGATCTGAATTCTGTCGTCGCGCTGGCGGACGATCATCTGCCGGTCGACGGATTCGCGGCGGGCCAGGAATTCGGCCTCGGTGATGACCGTGCGGCGGCGGCCGGTGTCGCGGGATTCGCGGCGGCGCTGCTTTTTGGCCTCAAGCCTCGTGGAGCCCTTGAGCGCAGTCACGCGGTTG
>JBFGBS010000643.1:0-1802 GCA_041567475.1 Arthrobacter sp. | reverse complement strand
CGCGCGTCCGGCGCCATTCCCTTGCGACCTGTCGGCTTGGTCACGCGGCCGGCGGTGCAGGGAGCGTCCGTTCCATCACGAAGTCGTGCTCCACCGTGGTCCCGAGAGTGAACGACTTGGTACCGACCCTGCGGAAGCCTGACTTCTCGTAGAACCGGATGGCCCGGGCATTCTGGCTGTTGACCCCCAGCCACAGTCCCCGGGCTCCGGTGGTGCCGGCCCAGGCAATGCTGGCCCGCATCAGTTCAGCAGCGGCGCCCAGGCCGTGGTGTTCCGGGTGGACATAGCATTTGCTGAGCTCGACGGCGGGCGTCGCGGTCAGGACCCGGGCGACGTCGGGGTCCCGGGCGGCCCGGTCAACGAGCAGGCTGTATCCCCGGAGCTCGCCGTCGACGTCGAGCACGAGGACCGCCACGGCGGGATCGGCGAGGTACCCGCGGAAATTGCCTGCGCTAAGTGTGCCGGCCAGATGAGCGGCGACGTCGGCCGGGGACGAGCCGGGCGGACAGGCCAGCGGGAAGGTGACGGCGGCAAGGTCAGCCAGCGCCCCGGCGTCGTCCGTGGTGGCTGTCCGGATCACGTGGGTCATGGGAAAAACCTTAGCCCGTGCACCGAAACACAGCCTGCGGAGCCGTGTCAGCCGGCCGGGTACGCCACGAAGGCGAACCGCTCCGAATCCGGTGCCCAGCTGTTGACGTTCAGCGTGCCCTGGCCGCCGAAGACGCCCCAGGTGCGGAGGGGGGTGCTCCAGTCCCCTGGGGAGACCACGACGACGTCGACCGGCACGTTGGCGGGGTGCCCCAGGGTTCCCGGCGGGAACCGGAGATAGCTCCCGAAGCGCCCGTCAGGGGAGAGGTGCGGGAACCAGTCAACCGTTGCGCTGGTCGTCAGGCGTTCCAGGCCGCTTCCGTCCGGTCGGACGCGGGCGATCTGCGCGTGGCCCGGTGTGCGGGTGAAGGCCTCCGTGTTGAAGTGGATCCATTCGCCGTCCGGTGCATACTCCGGCCCGTCGCAGTGCCCGGGCCCGGTGTCGAGCGGTGTCGAGGACCCGCCGCCTGCGGGCATCGTCATCAGGCGTCCGGGTTCGGCGAAATTGCCCGCCTCGATCCCCACGTAGGCGAGTTCCTGCCCGTCCGGGCTGACGCCATGCAGGAAATGGAAGTACCCGTCGTCAGCTGTGATCCTTGTTGCCGCCCCGCCCCCGAGCCCGGCCCGGTAGATATGACCGTCGTCCGCCGAGAGGTAGATCCGGCCGCACGGGCCGAGCACGTGGTCGTTGTTCAGCCCGGGCAGGCCGGCGAGCGGCACGTGGTCAAGGGTGCCGGTGCCGAGGTCCAGGCGCCACAGGACCCCGGCTCCGTTGAGGATGAGGGCCGCGTTGTCGAAGGTCCAGTTCGGCGCCTCGAGGAGGAGTTCGTCGGTGCTGAAGACGAGTTCGCGGCCGCCGGTCGCGACGGACGCGACCCACACCTCACAGCGCTGGCCCGGCAGCAGGGTGCGGGATCCGGCCACAGTGCCCCTTACTGCTTGAAGGCGGCGTCGAAGGAGGTGTTCGAGGCCGGGAAGTCGAACTTCTTCAGGGCGGCGAGGGCCTCCGGGGCGCCGTGCAGGCGATCCATCCCGGCGTCCTCCCACTCAATGGAGATCGGGCCGGTGTAGCCGATCGCGGTCAGGGCCCGGAACGACGATTCCCAGGGCACATCGCCCCGGCCGGCGGAGACGAAGTCCCAGCCGCGGCGCGGGTCGCCCCAGGGCAGGTGCGAGCCCATGACCGTGTTGCGGCCGGTCGGGCGGAGCTTCGT
>JBFGBS010000642.1:0-1805 GCA_041567475.1 Arthrobacter sp. | reverse complement strand
CTCCAACTACCGCCCGCAGTTCTACTTCCGCACCACGGACGTAACCGGCGTTATCACCCTGCCGGAAGGCACGGAAATGGTTATGCCCGGCGACAACACTGAGATGACCGTTGCGCTCATCCAGCCGATCGCCATGGAAGAGGGCCTCGGCTTCGCTATCCGCGAAGGCGGCCGCACCGTTGGTTCGGGACGCGTCACCAAGATCATCAAGTAGTTCTTGCTGATCCCGGTTTTGCCCGCTGAGCGGCGCTCCGTCTGACGGAGCCCGCAACGCGTGGAACAGCCCCGCTGCATCTGCAGCGGGGCTGTTCTGTTTAATCGGCCCTGCTACCGTTGCAGAAACAGAAAGGATCCCGATCATGGAATGGTTCATTTTCCTGCTCGTCGTTGCTGCCGTCGTAGCCGGGGTGCTCTGGGCGAAGAAGCACTTCCGCCAGGAGATCGAGCGGGCCAAGCGCATCAGGCGCGCCAACAAAAACCAATAGCGCTGCCGAACCGCACCGCCGGGACTGCAACCGCCGCCGCGTTCAGGCCCGCCGGGCCCGCGCCAGGGCCTGCAGCCAGTAGTAGGAGTCCTTCGGGGTGCGTTCAAGCGTCGTGAAGTCCACGTGCACCAGGCCGAAACGCTGCGAATAGCCTGCGGCCCATTCGAAGTTGTCCATCAGCGTCCAGACGTAGTAGCCGAGCAGCACAACGTCCTCGGCGATCCCGCCGGGCGCCGTGGCCGCGAGGGCGCTGCCGAGATGGGATGCATGGTAGGCAATCCGGGCCGCGTCCGGGACCGGCCCCGTCACATGGTCCGGTTCGGGGAAGCTGGCGCCGCTTTCGGTGATGTACAGCGGAGGCAGGGCGTCCGCGTAGCGGTCCTTCAGTTCCCGGAGCAGGACGCCGAGGTGCTCGGGAGCCACCGGCCAGCCGAAGCCGGTCAGCTCATGCTCCGGGAAGCCAGCCAGGTAGAACGGCACATTCGGCAGGGACTCGGGCCGTCCGGTCGGATGGCCGGCCGGGCCTTTCCCCGCACCGATCCGGGTGGGGTAGTAGTAGTTGAGTCCGTAGAAATCCAGCGGTTGGTGGATCACGGCCAGGTCGGCGTCGCTGATCCGGCCCAGCGAGCGGAACAAGGCCTTGATGATCGACGGCAGTTTCGGATAGTGGCCGAGCAGGATCGGATCGGCGTAGATGCGGTTCAGCATCAGGTCGAACACCCTGGCGAACAGCCGGTCCGGGACGGACCCCGTGGCGGGCCGCACCGGTGAGTGCAGGTTCGTCACCCCCACCGCACCCTTGACCGCCGCCGCGCGCAGCGCCTGCACCGCCATCCCGTGCCCGAGCAGCTGGTGGTGGACGGCCGGCAGGGCCTTGAGGAGCAGGTTATGACCGGGCGCATGGACCCCCAGGGCGTAGCCGTTCAAGGTGACGGAGACGGGCTCGTTCAGGGTGACCCAGTGCGCCACCCGGTCACCGAGCCGCCGGGCGGCCGCCGCGGCGTACTCGGCGAAGTGCCCCGCCGTCGAGCGGTTCAGCCAGCCGCCCCGTTCCTCGAGCGGCAGGGGCGTGTCCCAGTGGTAGAGCGTCGCCATCGGCGAGATGCCCGCCGCCAGCAGCCGGTCGACCAGCCGGTCGTAGAAGTCCAGGCCCGCCGCGTTGAACGCGCCGGTCCCGTGCGGCTGGATCCGGGGCCAGGAGAGGGAGAACCGGTAGGAGTCAACGCCGAGGGCCTGCATGAGCTCGACGTCTTCGGGCGCCCGGTTGTAGTGGTCGCAGGACACCGCGGGGGAGTGGCCGCCGCGGATGCTGCCGGGCCG
>JBFGBS010000641.1:0-1812 GCA_041567475.1 Arthrobacter sp. | reverse complement strand
CGCGTGCTCGGGCCTTGCCGATGCGCGAGGTAGCGATCAGTTCCATCGCCTTGAAGATCTTGCGCATCGACGTCGTCGAGCTGATCTTCTGGCGGTAGACCCGGATCTGGGCTCCCATACTTATCCTTTCCTAAGATCCCGGTGGCCGGGACTGCCGGAACCCGTGCGGGTTCCGGCAGTCCCTGCCAGCGGGACTAGCGCTTCTGCTTGACGATTTTTTCCTGGTCGACCTGATCCTCGTCGATGGGGGCGTGCTCCTCGTGCCCCGCACCTACCAGGTAGCTGTCGCCCTCGCCGAAGAAGCCTTTTTTGAAGTCCACGATCGCGGTCTTCAGTGCTTCTGCGGTGTCATCGCTCATGACGTTGGTCTGCGCCAGCGTGGTGAGGATGGAGGACTTGTGCTTGAGGTGCTCCAGGAACTCGGTTTCGAAGCGGTTGATGTCCTCAACCGGAACGTCGTCGAGGTGTCCGTTGGTGCCGGCCCAGATGGAGACGACCTGATCCTCGACCGGGAACGGCGAGTACTGGCCCTGCTTGAGCAGTTCCATCAGGCGTGCACCACGGGTGAGCTGCTGGCGCGATGCGGCGTCGAGGTCCGACGCGAACATTGCGAATGCCTGCATGTCGCGGTACTGGGCCAGTTCCAGCTTCAAAGTACCGGAGACCTTCTTCATGGACTTGACCTGGGCGGCGCCACCCACGCGGGAGACAGAGACACCCACGTCAACGGCCGGACGCTGGTTGGCGTTGAAGAGGTCCGACTGAAGGAAGATCTGGCCATCGGTGATGGAGATCACGTTCGTCGGGATGTAGGCGGAAACGTCGTTTGCCTTGGTCTCGATGAGCGGCAGACCGGTCATCGAACCGGCGCCGAGCTCGTCGGAGAGCTTGGCACAACGCTCCAGCAGACGGGAGTGCAAGTAGAAGACGTCACCCGGGTAGGCTTCGCGTCCCGGCGGGCGGCGCAGCAGCAGCGACACTGCACGGTAGGCCTCAGCCTGCTTGGAGAGGTCATCGAAGACGATGAGGACGTGCTTGCCGCCGTACATCCAGTGCTGGCCGATGGCCGAACCGGCGTACGGAGCCAGGTACTTGAAGCCTGCGGGGTCGGACGCCGGGGAAGCCACGATGGTCGTGTACTCCAGGGCGCCGTTGTCCTCCAGGGTCTGGCGGACGGCAGCGATCGTGGATGCCTTCTGGCCGATGGCCACGTAGATGCAGCGCACCTGCTTCGTGGTGTCCCCGGAAGCCCAGTTGGCCTTCTGGTTGATGATCGTGTCGATGGCGATTGCCGACTTGCCGGTCTGGCGGTCACCGATGATCAGCTGGCGCTGGCCGCGGCCGATCGGGATCATGGCGTCGATAGCCTTCAGGCCGGTCTGCATCGGCTCGTGAACCGACTTACGCTGGGTCACGCCGGGTGCCTGGAGTTCCAGGGCACGGGTGGTCTCGGCCTTGATCTCGCCGAGGTCATCGATGGGCTGGCCCAGCGGGTCAACAACGCGGCCAAGGAAGGCGTCGCCCACCGGGACAGAGAGTACCTGTCCGGTGCGGTGAACTTCCTGGCCTTCTTCAATTCCCTTGAAGTCACCGAGGATGATGACGCCGATCTCGCGGACGTCAAGGTTCTGGGCGAGGCCCAGGGTGCCGTCTTCAAAGCGAAGCAGCTCGTTCGCCATGACCGAGGGAAGGCCCTCAACACGGGCGATGCCGTCACCTGCGGTCGTTACACGGCCAACCTCTACGCGCTCGGCGTTTCCGGGTTCGTAGGACGCCGCGAACTCGTTCAACGCATTACGGACGTCGTCGGCG